>JBDLIA010000015.1 GCA_039715185.1 Gemmatimonadota bacterium | reverse complement strand
GCTGTTCTTCGCGCTGGCCGCGGGTCCGGCCTTCCGGTCCTGGGCCGGTCTCGCCACGGTCCTCAACGCCGCGGCCCCGCTAGGCATCCTGGCCGCCGCCGTTGCGCTGCTGATGATCGCCGGCGAGTTCGACCTGTCCGTCGGCGCCACCATTGGCGCGTCCGGGATGCTGATGGCGGGGCTGATCGGCGAGGCGGGCTGGGATCCCACCGTGGCCGCGCTGGCCGGCCTCGCGCTGGCCGGCGCGATCGGCGCGTTCAACGGCGCCGTCGTCGTGCGCACCGGCCTGCCGTCCCTCATCGTAACGCTCGCGGTGATGTTCGCGGTGCGCGGGGCGACCATCGGGCTCGCGAGAGGGCTGACCGGGAGCACGCAGCTCGCGGCGTCCGGGTCGAGCGCGACGTGGGAGGCGCTGCGCGCGCTGCTGGCTTCCGAGGTCGCCGGGCTGCGCGTCTCCATCGGCTGGTGGGTCGCGATCACGGCGGCGCTCGGCTGGGTGCTCGCGCGTTCCGTGCTGGGAAACTGGATCCTGGCGGCCGGCGGGGCTCCTGAGTCCGCGCGCGCCGCGGGGGTCCCGGTGCGCGGGGTCAAGGTGACGCTGTTCGTGACGACATCGGTCGCCGCGTGGCTGATCGCGCTGATCCAGTTGCTGCGCTTCGGCGGCTCCGACGCGCTGCGCGGGCAGGGCCAGGAATTCCACGCCATCGTGGCGGCGGTCATCGGGGGCGCGCTCCTGACCGGCGGGTACGGCAGCGTCCTCGGCGCGGCGTTCGGCGCGCTGATCTACGGAGTCGCGCGCCAGGGGATGGTCATCACCGGGGTCGACGCGGACTGGTTCCAGGCGGCGCTCGGTGCGCTACTGCTGGGCGCCGCGTGGCTGAACCACAGGTCCAGGATCGCCGCGGCGAGATCGGCGGCGCACGCGGGCGAGACCGAAGCCCCGCCCGCCCCGACGCAGTTCGCGCCTGCCGTGCCGCCGTCTGCAGCGGGCGCGACGACGCCCGTCCTCGAGGCGCGCGAGGTGAGCCGCTCCTACGGCGCCGTCGACGCGCTGCGCGAGGCCTCGCTTCGGCTGCACGCGGGCCGGGTCACGTGCTTGGTAGGGGACAATGGGGCCGGGAAGAGCACGCTGATCCGGACCCTCACGGGGGTCGAGGCTCCGGACCAGGGCGCCGTGCTGCTCGACGGCCGGAAGGCGCGGCTGCGCTCGCCCGCACATGCGCGCAGGGCGGGCATCGCGGTCGTGCACCAGCACCTGGCGCTCGCGCCGCTCATGAGCGTGTGGCGCAACTTCGTCCTGGGCGCGGAGCAGGGCGGCGCGCCGCTGCGGCCCCTGGACGCGACCGCCTGCCGCTCCGCGACGCGAGCCGGTGCCGCGGCCCTCGGGGTGTCGCTGGATCCCGTCGACCGGCCGCTGGCGGCGCTGTCCGGAGGGCAGCGACAGGCGCTCGCCATCGCGCGTGCTCTGGCCGGCTCCCCCAGGGTGCTCATCCTGGACGAGCCCACCGCGGCGCTTGGCGTAACCGCTACGGACAGGGTGCTCGACGCGATCCGGGCGGTCCGGGGCGCCGGCGTGGCCGTGCTCCTCGTCACCCACGACCCCGCTCAGGCGCTCGCGGTGGGCGACGACATCGTCGTCCTGGCGCGCGGCGGCGTCGTCGCGGACGAGTCCGCTGAGCGATACTCGGCCGCGCGGCTGCGCTCGCTCATGAGGGGCATTGATCCACAGGACACGTGACGCAATGTTAAGACGTTCGGTTACCTGTCGACGCACACATCCTGCCGAGCGCCGAGGCCGATCGAACCCTTGATAGCCGCCGCCGCGCCAGCGCGAGACTAAGAGTCCGCAGCGCGGATTCCGATAGCGAATCGGTTCTCAGCGAGGAGGCCGCCATGGCCTACGTATCTCCCGAGGTTCTCGTAGACACGTCCCAAGTTCTCGTAAACACGGACTGGGTGGCGTCGCACCTGAACGACGCCGGTGTCCGGGTGGTGGAAGTGGACGTCGACACTTCATCATTCGATGACGGCCACATCCCCAACGCGGTGGGCTGGAATTGGACGACGCAGTTGTGCGACACCGTCATCCGGGACATCACTCCTCCGGCCGAGCTCGCCGCACTCCTGGGCGCATCCGGGATCTCTCCGGACACGACGATCGTGCTGTACGGAGACAACAACAACTGGTTCGCGGCCTGGGCGTTCTGGCAGCTCAAGCTGTACGGCCACTCAGACGTGCGGATGATGGACGGCGGGCGCGCGAAGTGGATCGCCGAGGGTCGCTCGCTGAACACCGACGCGGCGGCGCAGCAGACGACGTCCTACCCGGTGCCCGATGCCGACCCGGCGCTGCGCGCGATGCTGCCGGACGTGCAGGCGGTGGTCGATGCGAATTCGGCCGGGCTGGTGGACGTGCGCAGTCCCGCGGAGTTCTCGGGCGAGATTCTGGCGCCTCCGGGCCTGCCCGAGACGTGTCAGCGGGGAGGCCACATCCCCGGCGCGTCCAACATCCCGTGGGGCAAGGCGGTGAACGAGGACGGGACCTTCAAGTCCTACGATGAACTCGCGGCGCTATACCAGGGCGAGGGCATCACGCCCGACCGGCCGGTGATCACCTACTGCCGCATCGGCGAGCGCTCCAGCCACAGTTGGTTCGTGCTCAAGTACCTGTTGGGCTATGACGACGTCCGCAACTACGATGGGTCCTGGACCGAGTGGGGCAATCTGGTTGGCGCGCCGGTGGAGCGGTGAGCGCTATCAAGCCGGAGGATTGGGCGGAGCGGCGCCTGGAGTTGGCAGGCTGGTCCGTCAGGGTTGTTTCCTACCGATTGGGCGACACCTACCTGTGTACGGTCGACAACGTCGATCCGGGTGCGCGCGTGGCTCGCGGGCGCGGATCGACGAGGGAGGAGGCCGAGGGCGTCGCCATCGATCGAGCGGAGACGAGGCTCGCGGCGACCCGCAGGCGCTCGGCCAGCTAGCCGATCACGGCGGGGGTGGCCGTGTGGCCACCCCCGCCGACCGGCTCCCCACCTCAGAAGCGGCGCCGCTCGTCGGCCAGCAGATCCAACTCCACGAAGACGTCTCTCTCGCCGCCCTCCAGGAAGCACCGGAATTGCGCGTCGGCGAAGGCGTCGATGCGACCGTGACGGAAGCGCCCCTCCAGCCGGCGATCTCGGTGGATCACGCGACAGCCGTGCTCTACCTCGAACACCCCGAAGCGTCCGTCCCGGAGCTCTATCTCCAGGTCCAGATCGCCGTCGGAGTACACGTGTCCGCGGATCCTTCCCGAGCGCTCGGGGATACAGTCGCCGAAGGTCGACAGGATGGCGTGCCGGCCGGAGAAGTCCTCGCCGCGCTGCCGGGTAATGTCCAGGTGCCCGTCGCAGTCACCCTCGTCGGCTATGCCCAGGCTCGGCACGTCCACGTACCATATCCAGAGCGCGTCGTAGTCTCCGGTGATGCGGTGCCGGGGATCGGTGAGCGACAGGTCGCAGGCGCCGGCGGCGAGGGCCGGCACCAGCGCGAGCGCCAGGCAGGCAATTCGCTGAGCGTTCATGGCATGACGGGGAACGGCGGGGTCCTATCGATACTACCCGACCCCCCGTCTCCATGATCCGCTCGAACCCCTAGTGTACCGTTGCAGAAGTCCCGTAGGCATTCGGCCCGCCCTGCATCCCACGCGCCTCGGTGCACACGGGACTTCCGCGCCGGCACACTAGCGCTTCCGCCAGTCCGCGATCGCGCCGAACGGACCCGCGCCGGTCACCCGCACCCCCGTGAGCCGCGGTCCTACCGCAAGCGCTCGCGGTGAATAGACGGTGTAGACGGTCGGCACGTCGCGCGCGATCGCGCGCTGCAGCTCGCGGTAGATGTCCGCGCGCTCGCCGGTGTCGGTGATCTCGGAGAGCGCGTCGATCAGCGAGTCGACCTCGGCGTTGGCGTAGCCCGCCAGGTTCGCGAATCCCTCGGAGTGCAGCTCGCCGAAGGGATCGAAGGTTTCGATCCGCTCCGGCGTGAAGAGCAGAGCCATCGCCGCGGGCCGGCGCTCCGGGTCGGTGATCGCCTCGATGAAGGAAGCGCCTTCCATCAGCTCCAGGCGCGCGTCCATCCCCACGCGACGGAGCTGGGACTGGACCGCGGTGAGGATGTTCTGCGCGCCCAGCGGCGCCACGATCGCGAAAACCAGCGGCTCGCCCGACGCGTTCACGCGTACGTCGGAATCACCGGGAAGCGACCAGCCGGCGCTGTCCAGCAGCGCGGAGGCGAGCGCCGGGTCGTTGTCCGGCTGCACGATGTCCGGGTCACGCGAGCCGCTGGCGGACGGCATGAACGTGCCGGCCGGGCTAGCCACCGGCGACAGGACGCCGGCAAGTTCCTGACGATCCAGCGCCGCCGAAAACGCGCGCCGGACGCTCGCGTCGTCGAACGGAGCCACGTCGTTGGAGAGCGGGATCACCTGTACGCCGACGGGGCCGACCGCCATCCCCTCGATGCCCGCGGCTTCCTCGGCCTCGTCCAGCGCCGACCCGCCCATCAGGCAGAGGTCCGCGCCGCCCGTCTGGAGCTCGATGAGTTGGGTGGACACCTCTGGTATGAAGCGGAAAACGAGTCTCTCCGGTCCTCCCCTCGGATCGGTGGGCACCGCGTCGTGACGCTGCAACGTGAGGCTCCCGTCCGCCGCCCACTCCACGAACGCGTAGGGCCCGCTGCCGGTAGGCTCCCGGTGGAATACGGCCTGCGCGAAGGTCTCGGCGGGTTCCTCGGCGAGCAAGTGGACGGGGAGGATCGGGAGCACGGCGAACGGCTCCAGGCCCGGCACGTAGGGCCCGTCGAAGGTGACCAGGATCTCCCGCTCGGCGGTGATCTCCGCGCTCACGAGTCCCTGGAAATCGGCGCCCGCCCAGTAAGCGTAGGCCGGGTCGGCCGCGGTGCGCAGCGTCCACACCACGTCCTCCGCTACGAGCGGCGTGCCGTCGTGCCAGGTCAGGTCGTCGCGGAGACTGAATCGCACATCGGACCCGTCCTCGCTCCACTCCCAGGAGGCGGCCGCACCCGCTTCGATCCCGGCCTCTCCAACGCGTACGAGCGGCGTGTAGAGGAGCGGCAGCAGGTCCACGGCGACCTGGTCGGGAGTGACGAAAGGGTTCAGGGAGGCGGGCGGCACGTCGGTGCACACGACCGCGATGGCGGGAGCGGTCGCCCGGGCTCCGTCACCGCCGTCCCCGCACGCCATTAACGCGAACGTCCCCACGAGCAGGGTCCCCGCCGTCCGTCCTCGCATCATGCCTCCAATGTCGTTAGCAGTTCGTCCGCGGTGCGGGTCAGCGCCAGCGCTCCGAGCCGTGCGCTCGCCTCGCGCGCCTCACGCGCCAGGACGATCGCGGTCGCGGCGTCCTCCGGCGCGAGCAGCTGGGCCCGTTCCAGGTGGACCCGCGTCCATTCGTACGGGTCGAGCTGCTCCAGACGCTGCTCCGCCGCACGCATGCTCTCATCCGCATCCTCCGCCCTTCCATCGTGCGCCGCCAGCCGGGCGAGGAGGAGGGCGTAGGCCTTCCGGTCCTCGCCCCAGTCGTCGCCTTCTCCAAGCAGTTCGCGCGCTGCCTTTTCCGCCTGGCGCGCGCCTTCCACGTTCCCCAGGGCCAGTCGACAGGTACCGATACCGCACCAGGCGATGATCTCCTCGGCGGCAAAGCCCCCCGCCGAAGCTCCCTCGAGAAGCTGTCGCCAGCGCGCCTCCGCCTCCTCCCACGCACCCTCCATCTCGTAGCTTTCGGCGAGATTGTACAGCGGCGCGTACGTCTGGGCCGGCGCGTCCATGCGCTCGGCCAGGGCGATCGCCTCCATGAGCGCCTCTCTGGCGTCGTCGAAGCGCCCCTGCCGGATGAGGCTGACGGCGAAGTTCTGGCGCGCGATGGCCCCCATCGAGGGATCGACGAGGTCGTCGAAGATCGCGATCGCCTCCAGAAAGTGATCGTCCGCGGTGGCGAGGTTGCCGAGCACGGTCTGGGTGATGCCGAGGCTGTTCAGGCAGCTCCCCTCCTTCGCCCGGTCGCCCAGCCGTCGGTAGACGTCGCGGGCCATCTCCGTCTGCTCCAGCGCGGCTTCGGGGGCCCCGGCAAGCGTGAGAGCGATTCCGAAGATGCCGTGGCCCTTGGCGGTCAGCCTGTCGTCGGCCTGTTCCTGCGCGATCGCCAGCGCCTCGCCCGCCAGCTCGACGTCCATGGCGGCGTTGGTGGCCGGATGGATGATGAGCTGCCAGAGTATCTCGCACGTTTCGCCGTGCGCCTGCAGCCGGGAGGCCTCTGTCCGCAACTCCTCCAACTCGGAGAGTATCTCGGGGGCAGGGCGCGCCCCGTGGTCGCGTTCGGCCAGAAGGAGGAGGCGTCGTACGCGCAGCGTGACTTCGTCGTCACCGGCTTCCCGCACGAAGCCGAGCGACTCGCCGAAGGCGCTCTCGGCCTCCGTGTAGCGTCCGACCGCGTATCGTTCCTGTCCAAGGAGCTCCCACGCCCGGCCGGAGTCGGCAGGAGCCTCGGCGCTGCGGATCGCCCGCTCGAGCTGCTCCATCGCGTCCCAGTGGGCGTACAGCGCCGCGGCGCGCTCGGCGGCCATGACCGCGAACTCGAAGGCCCGGTCCTTGAGCCGCCCCTCCTCGAAGTGGACGGCGAGTCGCGACGAGATGCCCGCGAGATCCGGTGCGAACGTCTCCTCCAGGATCTGCGCCACCTTGCGGTGGAGGAGAATGCGGCGCTTGCCCTGGATGGCGTCGTGCAGCACCTCGTGCACGAGGGAATGGCTGAATGAGTAGATGCTGGCGAGGTCCCCATCCGGCATGTCGCGCGTGTCCACGAGCCGAATGAGCTGGTGCATTCGCGCCAGCGGCTCGAGCCTCTCCTCGAGGTCCAGCTCGTCCACGTCCAGCAGGCGCGCCACCGTGGTGGACGCGAACTCGCGGCCCTCCACGCTGGCGTACTCGAGCGTGCGCCTTTCCTCCTCGTCCAGCCGCTCCAGGCGCTTCTCGATGGTGGCTACCGCCGAGCGCGGGATCTGTACCTCCTCGGGGTGGCTCGCGAGAATGGCGGTTGCGCCCCTGGTCGCGATGAACCCCTCGGCAGACAGCCATTCCAGCATGCCCTCGAAGAACAGCGCGTTGGTGCCGGCTCTCTGCTCGAGCCACGCCAGCAGCTCTTCATCCGGCGCCGCGCCCACGCGACCGCTGACCAACTTCGCGAGCGCGGCCGTGGCGAGCCGCTCCAGGTGCAACTCATCGGCCACGCCGTAGCGCTCCAACTCTTGTCGGGCGTTCCGCATGGGATGACGGGACACGTCCACGTCCACGGGTCTGTATGAGCCCAGGATCAGGATGCGCTGGTCGCCCACTCGACGGGCCATGTGCGTGAGCAGCGAAACGCTCGCGGTGTCGGCCCAATGCAGGTCGTCGATGAACAGCACTATCGGGTCCGACTCCGCCGCCGCGAAGAACAACTGGGTGTACTGGAAGAACAGGGCTTCTTCGCTCGGCGCATCGGGGGCGCGCCCGCCGGCCCCCATCGACTGGCGCAACTCCTTGGCCGTCGTGACCGACGCCGCCAGAAACTCGCCCGCCACGGGGATCGCCGCGATCCAGTACGGCGCGATCTTCTTGGCGATCTCGCGCAGTCCCGTGGGCTTTCCTGCGGCGTCCTCGGCGAGCAGTCCGCGGAACGCCTCCACGAACGGCTGGTAGGGCTCGCCGCCTCCGTACTGCTCCGAGCAGCCCGCGCGCAGGATGCGCGCTTCGGGGTTGGAGTCGGCCACCCGGGACAGGAAATGGTCCACCAGCGTCGACTTGCCGGCCCCCGCCTCGGCGGAGAGGAACACCGCGCGCCCGCGGCCTTCCAGCGCGCCGGCGAGCGCGCCGTTCAACGCCTGCATTTCGGTGTCCCGGCCGACGAAGATGCTCATGTGAGGAAAGGTAGGGCGATGCGGCGCCGTCCGCCTCCGCGGCACCCGACCGGGAAGAAAAGCGGGGCCCTCCGATCGGAGGGCCCCGCGTGTGCCACGGCGTGTCCTGCTAGGCCCTAGAACTTCACGCTGAAGCGGCTGCCGTCGAACTCGTAGTCGCAGGACGCCGGCGGCGGCGGCACTACCTGGCGGGCTTCGCCTCCCTCCTGGGCCGGATCCGGAATGCCATCGCCGCCCTGCTCTCCGAGGGAGAAGGCGAACTCGGTACGGTCCGGGCTCAGGCCGCTCTGGATGATCGCGTACTTGACGTTCACGCCGTCATCGCTCACGCAGAAAATGACTGCGTTGCCGGTATTATCGGGGAAAGCGCAAACCACGTCCCCGTCCATCTGGCTAATCGCGGTGAACGTCAGGTTCTCCCCGTTGGCTCCGTTGGGCGTGGTCTCCTTCGACTTGAACTGGCCGTTCGCGGGGCTGCCCAACAGCAGGAAGTCGCCATAGACCGCTACCTTGGTCAGGTCGGGCACCTGGTCGTCGGGGTCACCCGGCACGCCCGGGTAGTTGAGCGCGGTGGCCCCGAACGTGGCGTTCAGGTAGTCGATGTTCTTGGCGCTGCCCCGCGTGTCCTCGATGAAGCCGGCGCCCGCCGCCGGAGGCAGCACGCACAGCGCCGGGCGCGGGAACAACCGCAGAACGTTGTTCGCGTCGGCGTCCGAGCAGGGCGCCGAGACGGCAATCAGCTCATTGCTCGCACCGCCCTCGCCTATCACTTCGATGACGCAGTCCGGGTCGTTGGGGTCGCCCATGACGAGCGCCGTAGCGGCGCCGCTCTCCTCGTCCATTCCGGTGACGTAGGCGATGCCCTTGCCGCTCTCGCACAGCGCGAGTTGCTCGGCGTCGGCCGCGATCCACGGGATGTCGTCGCACGCGGCGGCCGCGCCGAAGGGCAGCAGGGCCGACACGGGCAGTTCCGTATCCGGCAGGTCCAGGTTAAACAGCTCCACCACGATGGGCGCCTGCGGCGGCATCACGATCGTGACCTCGGAGCCGTTGTTGCGGATACGGACCGGCGGATCGTCCAGCGCGGCCAGGTAGTTGCCCAGCGTGACCGGCAGCGAGGCGCCGCGATCGCCGGTCATCGTGGCCGCGTGCGCAGGATCGGGCCCCATCAGGTCCAGGTCCGGCTCGTTCAGTGGCGGTGGCGATAAGTTCAGCGCCGCCGCCGCCAGCGTGACGCCGTCGCGGACGTGCACGAAGCCTCTGGTCGCCACGAGATCCGCGAACACGATGGTGCCGTTGAAGACCGTGTCTTCCAGGAAGCGTATCGGGCCGCACACCGGGTGCACGAACACCGCAACGAAGCCGGTGGTGAGCGGCAGACCGGTTGCGCCGTCGATGACGTTGACGGTCAGAGGGCTGGTGCCGACGAGGGCGGGGTCGCCGCTGCAATCGACGCCGCCCTGGTGTCCCGAGAACTGCGGACCCGCGGGCTCGTCGTCGCGCGTAGCAGCATCGGCGCAGGCGGCGAGGGCGACAACGACCCCTGCTGCGACAAGTCGCCAGGGGTTCCGCGTGATGGGGAGTGCACGCACTTTCTATCTCCTAGCGCAGGGGAGCGTCTCGCTCCGAAGCTTTTTGTGAGCCAGGCCTGTGATCGTCTTGACCGACGGCGCGCACCCAAGAAGCCCGAAAGCTGGGCTGAATGCGAAGTCGGGTCGGGCGCAGATACTGGGAAAATATTGCGCCGTCCGGGGGTGCTTGTCAAAGGCCCGGCCGTTCCACGGCCTGGCCCTACGCCCCTCGGGCCAATGCGGGAGGCGACGAGTCTCTCCGGCCGATTCCCCAAGTATGCAGATGCCTGGGACGCTCTATGTAGGGCAGATTACGGGAATTCGGTGGGAGGAACTCTGACTCTCATGGGCACATCGCCGCGACCAGGGCGTGGTCAGCCGGCGAGCCACGCGCGTCGGCCGGGCGGGTCAACGAACTCGAGCACGTCTACGAACTCCGCGTCGCGCTCGACGGTATCCACGATCGTGAGCACGCCGGCGCGCACGAGCCCGTGTAGCGCATCATCGAGATCCTCCGTGGAGGAGCCCACGCGGGCGGCGAACTCGTCGGCGTGGAAGCGCGCACCCAGGGATGCGGCGGTACGCAGCAGATCGGCCTGCTCTGCCGACACACCTGGTAGAGCAGCTGCCTGCGGCGGGCCAACGGCGGAGGCGGGCGGGGCGGCGCTCCAGGTCCATCGCCCCGAGACGGATGACAACGCCCCGGCGGCGTGCGCCTGCCCCAGCAGTCGCCACAGTCGCGCCGGCGTGCCGTCGAAGTGGTCGCGCCACCACGCTTCCCAGGCTTCGGGAGGCGGCGATCCCACGGCCGTTGTGACCGCGCGCATGGCGTCCTCGAACGACAGCGGCGGAATCTCGTGGTGGGCCGCGATCCCCAGCCGATCGGCCTCGAGCATCAGGTCCCGCGTTCGTCCCCCGGCCCCCGCGCGCGCGGCAGCCACGAAGACGAGCGGGACGCCCTTAAGGCGCTGCACCAGCGCGGCCGCCCCCGCGAACTCCTCCGTGTCGCCCGCGTCCAGGTTGTCCATGAGGATGAGGCGTGGGCGCTGGGCTCCCAGGCTGAGCAGCATGCGGACCTGCGCGACCGCGGCATCGGACGTCTCTTCGGGCGGTCGCTCTGCTTCGCCCTTGAGCGCGTCGCGGGTCTCGATGGTCGCCTCGAGCACGCCTCCCACGAGCGGGATGAGGCCGACCCAGCCGGACGCCGAGCGCTTGAGCGCCGCGCTCAGCCTGTCCCTACGGGTGAGCTGAGAGGCGACCTGCGACCAGGCCGACGCGTCCGGGTCGGCGGCGTCGCAGAACGCAGCCGACAGCGCCTTCCCCCTGTAGGTGGCGGCGTTGGCGAAGCGGTGGAGCAGTGTGGTCCTGCCAGATCCCGGCGGGCCCTCGATGAAGACCGCCCGACCTCCCCCCTCGACGCCGCGTGCGAGGTCGGCCGCCAGCGCCTCCAGCAGCGCCTCGCGCCCGACCCAGGGGCGGGGTCCCGGCCACGTAGGAGAAGATGCTGCCTCCAAAGGGTTCCCTCCGGTAGCTGTGCTGCGCGTACCAATCGTCCCCGGGTGTCTCAGGGTAGTCGCTGCGCGGCGCGCGTGCCAAGGCCACTTGTAGACCGCCCACGCGATCGCCAACGTGCGGCCATGGAATCCGGATCCGAGCGCCGCCCGCGCCTTCTGTTCGTGTGCGTCGAGAACTCCTGCCGCAGCCAGATGGCCGAGGGGTTCGCGCGCGCTGTCGGCGGGGAAAGCCTTGAGGCCCTGAGCGCGGGTTCGCGGCCGTCGGGCGCGGTCAACGAGCGCGCCATCGCGTTCATGGCGGAGCGCGGCGTCGACCTCTCCACGCACCGATCCCGGTCGATCGACGAGGTCGCGTCCGGGGTGTTCGACGCGGTGGTCACGATGGGCTGCGGCGACGCCTGTCCGCACGTCCCCGCCGATCGGCGGTTGGACTGGGATCTGCCGGACCCCAAGGAACTGGACGACGCCGGGTTCCGCGCCGTCCGCGACGAGATCGAGCGGCGCGTGCTGGAGCTTATCTCTTCGACCGGCTGATCCGCGCCGGCTCGTCCGGCACCTCTCTGGAACATCACCAAACCGCCCAACGCGCGCCGGTGTCACTCCTTCTGTTACCGCAGGACGTACTTTCGCCCAGGAGGTTGTTCGTGCTTCGCGTCCGCTCGGCCTTACTCGCAGTGTTCCTCGTCGCCGGCGCGGCGCCGGCGTCAGCGCAGGGTCGGCCGGCGTCGCCGGCTTGCGCCGAAGTGGAGTCGTTCGCTGAGCTGGACTTCTGGCTCGGCGAGTGGGACGTGCTGGTCAACGACCAGGTCGTTGGGCACAACCGGATCGAGAAGATCCTCGAGGGCTGCGCGGTGATGGAGCACTGGACCGACTCCGGCGGGGGAGAAGGCAAGAGCCTCTTCTACCACATCCCCGCCACGGGCGACTGGAAGCAGGTGTGGGTGACCGGTAACGCAACGAGGCCGGGCGGTGTCAAGGAGAAGACGCTGGTCGAGCGCCCGGGCGAGGGCGCGGTCCGTTTCCAGGGCCGGATACAGAGACCCAACGGCAGTACCTACCTGGACCGGACAACGCTCACGCCATCCCCGGACGGCACGGTTCGCCAGGTGATCGAACTCTCGACCGACGAGGGCGAGACGTGGCGATCGGTTTGGGACTCGGTGTACCGCCGCAAGGAAGACTAGGCGTCGCCCGCGGGGGCGCGTCAGGACCCCACCGGCCCGCCGACGACCTGTTCGCCGCGCCGCCACGAGCCATCCCCCTGGAGGGTCCAGGCGTCGGGCGCTTCCAGGTAGTCGGTCAGGATGCCATCCAGCGCGGCCTGGTGGTCGGCGTCGTAGACCGGCGTGGCGACCTCGATGCGGCGGCGCAGGTTGCGCGGTCGCAGGTCGCCGGAGCCGATGAAGTATTCCGGCTCGCCGGCGTTGTGGAAATGGAAGATCCGCGAATGCTGGAGGTAGCGACCCACCCGGCTCACGATGCGGATGTTTTCCGACAGGCCTTCCACGCCTGGCCGCAGCGCCACCAGCTCGCGAACCGCCAACTCGACGCGCACCCCCTGTTGGGAGGCCCCGTAAAGCGCACCTATCAACGTGTGGTCGGTCAGGCCGTTGAACTGGCCGCGGATCAGCCCCTCTCCGCCGGCGCGCGCGTGCTCCACTTCGCGCTCTATCCTGGACTGTAGCGCACCCGCCATGTTGAACGGCGCGACCAGGAGATGGCCGAACTCACCCGGCGCGGAGTAGCCGGACAGCAGGTTGAAGACGGCGTTCACGTCATCCGTGATGCCCTCGTGACGGGTCAGAATCCCCACGTCCACGTAGGCGGCGGCCGTCGCCGCGTTCAGGTTGCCCGTGCCCACGTATGCATAGCGCGCCAGGCCTTCGCCCTCGCGCCGCGTAACGAGCGCCAGCTTGGCGTGGACCTTGTAGCGGGGCGGGCTGAAGATCACATGGATCCCCGATCTCTCCAGGGTTTTCGCCCACTCGATGTTGCGCTGTTCGTCGAAGCTGGCCTTGAGCTCCACGAGTGCCAGGACGTCCTTGCCGTTGGCCCTCGCCCTCCTCAGAGCCGCCACCACGGGCGACGCGCGGTCGGTCCGGTACAGGGTCACGCGCAGGTTGACCACGTCGGGGTCGTCGGCGGCCTCCTCCAGGAGGCGCACCACGGTTCGCTCGAAGTCGTCCCGCGGGAATTCCAACAGGCGATCCTTGTCGGCGACTTCGGCGATTAGCGAGGCGGCGCCTTCGAAGGGGTCACTCTGCTGGGCGGGCGGGAAACGCAGGTCGGGCCGGTGTACCGCCGCCAGCTCCTTCAGCGCGGCCAGGTCCACGAGCCAGTCCGCGGCGTACACGTCCGCATCGGTGAGCGACGCCGCGCCGGCGCGATCCTCGGCCTGGAGCCGCGCGAGCAGGTGCGCGCGCATCCAGGCGGGCATGGGACGGTCCACCTCCAGCCGCACCGCCTGGCGGAACGGCCTGGACGCTATGCGCTCCTCCACGGCGCGTAGGACGTCGAGCGGCCCGTCCTCGTCGACCTCCCTGGTCGCGGCGCTGCGGGTCACGCGGAAGGTGTGGGCCGCGGCGACATCGAAGCCGGGGTAGAGCTCGGGGAGCGTGCCGACGATCACCTCCTCGAGCGGGATGAAGCGCGCGCCGCCGGGGAGCGGCACGAAGCGCGGCAGCTCGCCCGGCAACTCGATGGCCACGAAGTGCTCGCTCGCGCTCTCCGGCAGGCGCAGCACCACCGCCAAGGCCGGCCTCAGGTTGCGGATGTGCGGGAAGGGATGGCTCGGGTCTGCCGCCAGCGGCACGATCACCGCCTCGGCCTGCTTGCCGAAGCTCGAGCGGAGGTAGTCCTGCTCCTGCTCGTCCAGCGCGTCCCAGCGCGTGATCTGGATGCCCTCGGCGGCGAGCGCGGGCACCAGCTTGGTACACATTGTGATGTACGCGCGGGTAAGCAACTCGCGGGCGCGCACGCCTATGGCGTCCAGTTGGGCGGCCGGTCCCAGACCGTCGGGCGTCAGGTGAGTTTTTTCGCCGCTCAGCTCATCCTTGTACTTCGCCACCCGGCGCATGAAGAACTCGTCTTGCCGCGCGCCGAACATGGACAGGAAGCGCACGCGCTCGAGCAGCGGCACGTCGGGGTCGTTGCAGACGGTCAGGATGCGCTCGTCGAAGGCCAGCCGCAGTAATTCCTCGTTGAGCAAGTGATCGGGCGGGATGTCCTCGCCCGGCGCCACCGGGGCGGCCAAGCGGGCCCAGGGTGGAGCTCCGCTGCGCGCACCGAGCTGGCCCTGGATGGCGACGGGCAGCTCGGGCGCCCCCTCGCCGGAGCGGACGGGCAGCTCCGAGCGCGCGAGCACGTTCAGAGCCGCCAGCGTGCGCGGGTGGCGCAGCGCCGGTCCGCCCACCATGCCGAGCACCTGCTCCACCGGAAGCCACACGGATCCCTCTCCGGCGTCGTCGGCGTTGCCGCCGATGCCCTCGGCCACCCACACCTCGACGGTGGGGCGCGCCCCCGACCCGGAGCTTACGCCCAGGAGCCGCAGCGCTCCTCCGGCGCGTCCCATGCCGGCGCGGAGCGGCAGGCGCGCCGCGGCCTCGCCCGTACCGAGGCCGCACATGACCCTCAAGCCCTCCGCCGTCTCGAGCAGCGCGACGCGGCCGTCGTGATAGGGAAGGACGGCCACCTCGCGCGCCCCGCGGATGGCCTGTTCGAGGACCGCGACCTCGAGGTCCTCCAGCATGTCGCGCGCGCGGTGCGCGAGGTCGCCGAGCACCGGCCGCACCATGTATTGGGTCTCGAAGGCCTGGACCAGCCCGGCCATCTGGCCAGCTTCCTCTTCCGGAATGCGGATCTCGAGCTGGTGGATGTCGGCGGCGGTCTCGCGCCGGCGCAGGGTGACCGAGTCGTAGGCGAAGCGGATGGAGTCGCCGTCGCCATCGGGGGGCTCCGCCAGGCGGATGCGCCGCAGGGTCTCCAGCTGAAACGCCACGCCCAGCAGCTCCGGGTCCACCAGCGCCCGCACCAACGCCGCGGGCTCCGAGTCGCCGCGCACCAGGGCGGCGATGTCCTCGTCCGGCACATCCGCGACGCGCGTGCGCCGGCGCACCCCGCCGTCTTCGGCGGGCTCCCTCACGTCCGCGGTGAGCAGGCGCCGGCCGGAGTCGTACACGCGTAGCCGGACGTGGGCGCCGCGACGGTGCAGGTCGCCTGCGGGGGTGTCCAGGTAGACGTCGCGGAAGACCTCGACGATGAGCTGGCGCACGGGAAGGTCGAAGGGGAGCGGATCCTCCGCCGCCCGGTCCAGCGTAGCCCTGTCGGAAAACTCGAAAGAGAGTACTCGATCTTCTTTCATTTCAGTCTGTTATCCATAGGGGCACCACTTCGAAGCGATCTACGTCCACGAGGCCGTGGTCGGTCAGCTTCAGCGCCGGAATGACCGGCAACGCCAGAAAGGATAGCGCCATGAAGGGCTCCTCGTGAGTGCCTCCCAGGCCGGCGTACGCCGCGGTCACCCGCTCCACCCCCGCGGCCACTTCCTCGAGCGGCCGGTCGCTCATGAGTCCGGCGATCGGCAGCGGCAGCCGGTCCAACACCCGGTCTCCCCTGGCGACCGCGAGGCCGCCCGCCTGCTCGGCGAGCGCCGCGACCGCCGTGCGCATCGAGTCGTCGTCGGCGCCCGCGGCGATGACGTTGTGCGAATCGTGCGCTACGGACGAGGCGATGGCCCCGCGCGGAGGTCCCACGCCCCGCGCCAGTCCCACGCCGACGCGGCCCGAGCGGCCGTGACGCTCCACGACCGCCAGCTTGCACAGGTCTTGGTCCGGATCGAGGCCGAGCTCGCCGTCCGCGCCGCGGCGCGGGCGGGTCGTGCCGGCGCCGGTGACGATCTGGCCCGGGATGACCTCGATAACGCGGGCCGCTGCGTCCTTCCACTCGATCCGCAGGGCATCTCCCCAACCCACGGGGAGTGTGATGTTCCCGGCTGGCGCGGGCAAAGCGGGGGCCAGGGGTACCTCGAGCGCGCCTGCGCGGGCGACCCTGCGACCTCCCACGTACGTCTCGGTCACCGCGACCGCCTCGGGATCATCGAGTACCACGATATCCGCCCGGGTTCCCGGCGCTATGGAGCCGTAGCCGGCCCGCGCGAGCCCGAACCATTCGGCCGCGTTGAGCGTCGCCAGCCGGTAAGCGGTGAGCAGATCGAGCCCGGACGCGATGGCGCGCCGCAACACGTGGTCGATGTGTCCTTCGGCGAGCAGGTCGACGGGGTGTCGGTCGTCGGTCGCGAAGCAGCACCTGCGCTCCGTGGCGGGCGTGACGAGGGGGAGGAGCGCGTCCAGGTTGCGGGCGGTGCTTCCTTCGCGGATCAGGATGCGCATGCCCTTGGTCAGCTTTTCGGCGGCTTCATCCAGCGCCCGGCACTCGTGGTCGCTGCCGGGTCCCGCGACCAGATAGGCGTCCAGGGCCCGCCCCGACAGACCCGGCGCGTGTCCATCCACGATGAGTCCGTCGGCCGCGTCGAGCTTGGCCATGAGCCCCGCGTCGCCCGCCACCACGCCCGGAAAATTCATCACCTCCGCCAGTCCCAGCACGCCGGGAACGCCCAGCAGCGGAGCGAGGTCCTCCGCCTCGAGCCGCGCGCCCGCGGTTTCCATGTGGGTGGCGGGCACGCACGAGCTGGCCATCACGAAGGCGGCCAGCGGCACGCCCGCGCGGCTGTCGAGCACCCAGCGGATGCCTTCGACGCCGTGCACGTTGGCGATTTCGTGGGGATCCATTACCACCGCCGTGGTGCCCCGCGGCACCACCGCACGGGCGAACTCGGGCAGCGTGATCATGGAGCTCTCGAGGTGCATGTGGGCGTCGATGAAGCCCGGTGCGAGCCACCGGCCGCTGCAGTCCACCTCGGTCGGCCCCCTGATTTCGGGCGCCACGGCCACCACGCGCTCGCCGGAGAGCGCGATGTCGACCCGCTCGGTTCGCGCCGACAGCACGTTGAGGAGCTTGCCGCCGCGCAGCACCAGGTCCGGTGGGCGGTCTCCTCGCGCCGCCGCTATGAGTTGTTCTCGCTTCATCGCTTCACCGCGATCGGGTCCCCGAGCCGGATCTCCGCGCCCCGCCTCAGCCCGGGTGCGAGCCGGTATCCATCGAACAAGAGCACCACCGTGGAGCCGAGGTGGAAGATCATCAATTCGTCACCCCGCTCGAGCCTGGGGGTGGGGTCGTAGCGGTGCGCCCGGTCGATGCCGGCTCGCGGATTCCAGCCGGGCGCCGCGGGCACCGAGATGCGGCCTACGTTGAGCGCGCCCACGGCGACCACCGCGACCGCGGTCGAGTCGCCCTCGATGGCGCAGGCTACGCGCTCGTTGGACACGAACAGGCGGTCCACCAGCGCGACCGCCGGGGCGTTGACCGGCAGCAGCCGCCCGGCCACGTGCCGGACAGTCCGGAGCGCGCCGGCCAGCGGGGCGTGCACGCGATGGTAGTGCCTGGGGGCCAGGTAGATGGTCAGGTAAACGCCCCCAGCGAAGCGAGCGGCGAGGTCGGCGTCCCCGAGCAGCTCGTCGACGAGATAGGGGCGCCCCTTGGCCTGGAGCGCGGCGCCGTCCTCGACTTTTCCGAAGCGGCCCACCACGCCGTCCACCGGAGACCCGGCGACCGACGAATCATCGGGCCACCGGCGCGCTCCCGCTCGCAGCCGCCGGGTGAAGAACGCGTCGAAGGTGCCGTAGCTGGCCAACGGCCGCTCGGTTTCGCCCGTGTCGGCACCCACGGCCGCGGCGAAGGCCCTGTACAGTGGCCAGCGGAGGGCCTT
The DNA here is from genome assembly GCA_039715185.1 of Gemmatimonadota bacterium. NCBI lineage: Bacteria > Pseudomonadati > Gemmatimonadota > Gemmatimonadota bacterium. The sequence goes on along the minus strand of JBDLIA010000015.1, from coordinate 30,666 downwards.
GGGGACGGGCGAGTCGGCCAGCCGCGCCGCCAATCGGCTGGCGCGCGCCGTCGGTGCTCGCGCCAGCGCCGCGAGCGTCAGCCGCCAGGCCGCGCGCCGCAGCGGCGGCGAACTTATGCGGCGGTCGGGCCGTCCAGCGCGGGGTCCGGCAAGCGACTCGAAATCTCGCGATGGGCCGCCGGCTTCTGCTTCCCCAGCAGGTCCACCTCCACGAAGCGAGCCACCTGACGGCTCAGCGACGTGGTTGGCCCGTTCTCCACGTCCAGCGTTATCCCCGATGGCCCAGACTCACGGCAGCGGACGACGTCCCCCTCGCGCAGACCCGCCGCCTGGCAGGTCGCGCGCACTCCATGAAAGAGAATGGCGCGTATCTGCGCGCGCACGCCAGGCCGGATGGCGGCCAAGCTGCCGCGCGAGCGGGATGGAGTCATACCAGGCACGAGGGCTCCGGGGCTCGGGGTCCTGTCGCTGTACACGTGGCGCGCGCGCGCCACGGACATCGCTTCGATTCTGGGGAACGACCGCCGACCGACCGTATGGGAGAGAAAGCTTCGGCCGCGGCGGAACCGCGCCGGATCGACTCCGACGCAGACTGAAGCTAGCGCAGGCAGAGGGTCCGATCAAGGCCGGGCGAGCGCCGCGCGAAAGGGCGCCCCGGGTACCAAAGCGCCCGTGAGTTGGCGCTTTTTGCCGGCTTGCCTCGCGCGCGAGCGGGCGCGTATACTCGCAGCGCGAGACCGCCTGGCGGCAGTTCCCGCATCCGGTCGCCGATCCACCGGCAGCCAAGCTTCAGCAAGCACGCTTCCGCCGCCGACTCGACGCTCCCGCTGCGCCGCGTCGGGGCGCTTTTTCGTTCGGAGGAGTCATGTCCAGTCAGGGGTTGGAAGGGGTCGTCGCAGCCAAGACGTCCCTGAGCAAGGTCATTGGCGACGAGGGTCGCCTGATCTACGCAGGCTACGAGATCGGTGACCTCGCCGAAAACGTGTCGTTCGAGGAGGTGTGCTACCTGCTCTGGAACGGCGAGCTGCCCAACGCGACGGAGCTGGAGGGCATCGGGCGGGAGCTCGGCGAAGCCCGCCGCCTGCACCCCGGAGTCCTGGAGGTCCTGCGCCTCCTGCCCACCGACATCCACCCCATGGCGGCCCTGCGTACGGGCCTGTCGGCCGCGGGCAATTTCGACCCCGAGGCGGAGGACGACTCGCTCGAGGCCAACCGACGCAAGGCGGTGCGTATCACCGGGCAGATCTGCTCGATCAGCACGGCCTACGAGCGCCTGCGGCACGGGGCCGACCCGGTGGAGGCGGATCCGGAGAGGGGGCTCGCCGAGGACGTCCTGCGCATGCTCACGGGCAGCGCTCCGGGAGAGCTGGAAGCGCACATCATGGACGTCGCGCTGATCCTGCACGCGGATCACGGCCTGAACGCGTCCACGTTTTCGGCGCGCGTGACGGTCGCGACGCTGGCCGACATGTACTCCGCGATCGTGTCGGCCATCGGCACGCTCAAGGGTCCGCTGCACGGCGGCGCGAACCAGCGCGTGATGCGGATGCTGATGGACATCGGCGACGCGGCCGCGGCCGGCGACTGGATCCGCGGCGCGCTGGAGCGCAAGGAGCGTATCATGGGGTTCGGCCACCGCGTGTACAAAGCGCTGGACCCGCGCGCGCCCATCCTGAAAGCTCTGGCCCGGGAGTTGGGGCGGGAGCGCGGCGAGAGCCGATGGATCGATATCTCCGAAGCGGCAAACGCCGTCATGCGCGATGAAATGGACGCGCGCGGCAAGAAGATCTACGCCAACGTCGATTTCTACAGCGCCGCGGTCTACTACACGTTGGGCGTTCCGGTCGATCAGTTCACCAACGTCTTCGCCATCTCCCGCGCGTCCGGCTGGACGGCCAACGTGCTGGAACAGCTCGCCGACAATCGGCTGATCCGCCCCAAGGCGGAATACGTGGGCCCGCTGGGCAAGCGCGTCGCGCCGCTGGGAGAGCGCGCGTGAGCGGCGCCGCTGAGCCGCAAGACGGGACCCTGATCCGCAAGGACGAGTCCGGCCTCCACGTACCAGACGACCCCATCATTCCGTTCATCGAGGGCGACGGGATCGGCCCGGACATCTGGCGCGCCACGCGCGCCGTGCTGGAGGCCGCGGTCCGACGCGAGTACGGAGACTCGCGGCGGATCGTGTGGCGGGAGATCCTCGCGGGAGCGAAGGCCAAGGAAGCTACGGGCGAGTGGCTGCCCCAGGACACGATAGACGCCATCGCCGAGTACCGAGTGGCGATCAAGGGGCCTCTCACTACCCCCGTGGGCGGAGGCATCCGCTCGCTCAACGTGACCCTGCGGCAGGTGCTGGATCTGTACTCGTGCATTCGACCCGTGCGCTACTTCGATGGCGTCCCCTCGCCCATGCGCGAGCCCGAAAAGCTGGACGTCGTGATCTTCCGCGAGAACACCGAGGACGTTTACGCCGGCATCGAGTATCGGGCGGGGTCCCCGGAAGCCGAGCGGTTGCGCGAGGTCCTGGCGGAGTTCGGTGCCAACGTGCGCGAGGGCAGCGGCATAGGCGTGAAGCCCATCAGCGCTTTCGGCACCAAGCGGCTGGTGGCCGCCGCCATCCGGCACGCGCTCGAACGCGGACGGGACTCCGTCACGCTCGTGCACAAGGGCAACATCATGAAGTTCACGGAGGGCGCCTTCCGCGACTGGGGCTACGAGGTCGCGCGGGACGAGTTCGGCGACCGCACGGTGACGGAGTCGGACGCCGGCCCGGGCGAGGAGCGCCTGATCATCAAGGACCGGATCGCCGACGCGATGTTCCAGCAGGTGCTGCTGCGCCCCTCAGAGTACTCCGTGATCGCGCTGCCCAACCTGAACGGCGACTACCTGTCGGACGCGTGCGCCGCGCAGGTGGGCGGGCTGGGCATGGCGCCCGGCGCCAACGTGGGCGACGACGCGGCGCTGTTCGAGGCCACCCACGGCACCGCCCCCAAGTACGCCGGCATGGACAAGGTCAACCCGGGGTCGCTGATCCTCAGCGGCGTGATGATGCTCGAGTATCTGGGCTGGACCGAGGCCGCCGAGGCCGTGGTCCGCGGGCTCGAGGGCGCCATCCATGAGCGCCGCGTGACCTACGACCTGGAGCGCCAGATGGACGGCGCGACGCTCGTGTCCACTTCCGGATTCGGCGAAGGAATCATCGCCCGCATGTAGGCGCGTCCCGACCGACCCCGAGAACACCGAATGGCCGACATGACCATCGACGTAGTCGACCTGGCGCCCGAGGAGATCGAGACGCCCCTGCTCGTGGCGCACGCGCTCCAGAGCGAGGACGGACTCAGCGGCGCCGCGGGCGCCCTGGACGACAGGCTGGGCGGCACGATCAGCCGCGCGCTGGACGCCGGAGACTTCCGCGGCAAGCTCGCCGAAACGCTGCTGCTCTATCCGCGCGAGGGAGAGGTCGGCGCCGAGCGCGTGCTGATCGTGGGGGCGGGCGAGCCCGACGAGTACACCATGGAGACCGTGCGCAAGGTCGTGGGCACGGCGGTGCGCAAGGCCGAGGCGCTGGGCGTGAGCCGCGTGGCGTTCGATCAGCGCCTGGGCGGCGACGTGGAGGACATGGGACCGCGCAACGCGGCCCACGCGGCGGCCGAGGGGTTCGCGCTGGCTTGTTGGGACTACCGCGACCTGAAGACGGAGTCCGACGAGGACGCGCCGCGCGCGTCGGTCGCCGAGCTCACGTTGCTGGCCGGCCCGGCGGCGGACGCGGCCCGCGAAGGCGTGCGCGAGGGCCGCGCCATAGCGGGCGGTGAGAACTTCGCGCGCGCGCTTGCGACCCTCCCCGGGAACGTCGCCACGCCCACCGCGCTCGCGGACCGGGTCGCGGCGATGGCGGCGGAGCGCAGCCTGAGCTGCGAAGTGTTCGAGCCCGGGTGGATCGAGGCCGAGCGCATGGGCGGGTTGCTCGGGGTCGCCCGGGGTAGCGACGAGGAGCCGCGTTTCATCGTCCTGAAGCACGACGGCGGCAAGCCGGGCGACCGGCCGATCGCGTTGGTGGGGAAGGGCGTCACCTTCGATTCGGGCGGTATCTCCATCAAGCCGTCCGCGGGCATGGAGGACATGAAGTACGACATGTCGGGCGCGGCGGCCGTGCTCGGCGCGATGCGGGCGCTCGCCGACCTCTCGGTCGAGACCAACGTGGTGGCCATAGTACCGGCCACCGAGAACATGCCCTCCGGGCGCGCGCTCAAGCCCGGCGACGTCATCACCATGCGCTCGGGCAAGACGGTGGAGGTGGTGAACACCGACGCCGAGGGTCGTCTGATCCTGGGCGACGCGCTGGATTACGCCAAGGAGCTGGACCCGGTGGCGGTGGTGGATCTGGCCACGCTCACGGGGGCGGTCGTCATAGCGCTCGGGCACCAGGCCGCGGCGGTGATGGGGAACGACGAGGAGCTCATCGGCGAGTTGCAAGCGGCCGGCGAGCGCTCGGGTCAGCGCTGCTGGCCACTCCCGCTGTGGGACGAGTACCGCAAGCAGATCCGGAGCGACGTCGCCGACATCAAGAACTCCGGGGGCAGGCCCGCCGGCACCATCACCGCCGGTTGGTTCCTGCGCGAGTTCGCTCCGCGCAGCCACTGGGCGCACCTGGACATCGCGGGCACCGCGTACCGGTCCGAGGCCGCGGCGAGCTATCTGCGCAAGGGCGCGACCGGGTGGCCCACGCGCCTTCTGGTGGAGTGGGTGCGCACACGGGCGCGCGCGTGACGCGACACCCGGGAGGCCCGCGCCCCCGGGCTCGGCACCGGTTGGGCCGGGCGCTCGTGCCCGTCTTGATGGCGGTCCTGTACGCGGGCTCGCTGCTCGCCCAGGAGCCGGTCCCGAGCGACACGCTGCCAGCGGACAGCGCGGCGGCCCCGCCCACCGACTCGGTCCTCGACCCGGCTGTCGGGGCGGAGCAGGAGCCGACCGTCGACAGCCTGCCCATCGCGACCATGCCGATCCTGCCGGCGCCGGCCGACACCGGCTGGGTGGAGGCCGAAGTCCGCTGGGATCGTGACGCGCTGCTGTCGGCGGCCGCCATTACGCTGTCGGACCTGTTGGCCGGCGTCGCGGGCCTGCACCTGCTCAGATTCGGCTACCTGGGCGCCCCCGAGGCGTTGACCACGGCCGGCGGCGCCGGCGCCGCCGTCGAGGTCTACTGGGACGGCTTTCGTCTCGACCCGCTGGGCGCCTCGACGGTGGACCTGAGCCGGATCGAGCTCGCGAGCCTGGAGACCGTCCGCGTGGAGCGCGCGCTGGACGCCATCCGCGTCCACCTGACGACCAGGGTGGCCGACGAGGCTCGCCCCTACACGCGCGTGGAGGCGGCGGCGGGCGACCTGGACACCGAGATCTTCACTGGCGTGGCGCTGATCCCCAGGGTGCTATGGGGTCCTCTCGGATTGGGCGTGACGCGCGTGGAAACGGACGGCCGGGGCGGCGTCGAAGGGGCCGTGGCGTTGAACGCGTTCGCGCACTGGGGCGTCACGGGAGAGGACTGGGGTGTGCGCGTGCAGGCGCGCCTGGACGAAGTGCGCCGCGACCCCAATCACCCGCTCGAGGGCGATTCGCGCCGCCTGGACATCGTCGGTCGGGCGTCGGCGGAAGTCGCACCCGGCGTGGTGCTGGAGGTGTTCGGGGGGAAGAGCGAGCTGACGGTCGAGCTGCCCGTGGACACGCTGTCCCCCGACCCGGTTGCCGTGGACTCGTTCGATGTGGGACCGCGCACGCGCGAGCCCGATCCCATCCAGGCGGGCCTGCGAGTGGGCGTCGCGCGAGGGCCTGTCTTTCTGGAGGGCGATGCGCGCTGGAGGGACGAGGGCCCGTTGCCCAAGCTGGAGTTGGGGATGCGGGGAGCGTTGTCCCTCGCCGACCGCGTTCTGCTGGCCGGCGGCGTGGGGCACGACCGCTGGTCCAGCGTGGTCGGCTTCGATCCCGCCACTTCCTGGGACGCTCGGGGCGCCCTGCGGGTCGTGGGCGGTCTGGAGCTGACCGGCGCTGCCTCGGGCGGGGAGCTGGGCGTGCCGCACACGGGGCTGGGCACGGCGGGCGTCTCGCGCACGGCGCTCAAGCGGCGTCGCTACGGCGCGCGGCTCACGCTCGGTCCGCTGCGCGTGGCCGGCGGCCGCGTCCAGGTGGAGGTCGACAGCATCGTCGCGCTCGGCCTGGGCTTCGACCCGCGCGGCGCGCGCTTTTCGGGCGCGGACGCGCAGGGGTGGGAGGCGGAGGGGCGGGTGCGGGCGGGCGGCTTGCCCTTCCGGGTCGAGGGGTGGGTGCAGGACTGGAGCGAGGGCGCGACCGGGCCGTACCTGCCGGCCAGGGCGTGGCGCGCCGGTCTGGTCTACGACCACCTGCCACTCGCCTCCGACAACCTGCACATCTACGCCGGGCTATTCCACTCCCGGCGCGGCGCGGCGCTGTTCCCCGTGCTGAGCCAGCCGACGCTGGATGGGGAGCCGGTGGCGCCGGTCGTCCTGACCGAGCTGGAGGGCGTGTCCACCCTGGACTTCGTGCTCAACGTACGAGTGGTTACGGCGCGCCTGTTCGTCCGCTGGGAGAACACTCTGTTGGAGGACGGACAGGTGTTCCCCGAGCGCCGGCTGCTGCGCCAGAGGGTGATCACCGGCCTGCGCTGGGACTTCTACAACTGAACGCCGCACGCGGGAGGGCGCCTTGATCAGAAGCATGACGGGGTTCGGCGCGGGAGAGGCCGACGTCGAGGGCGGGCGCCTGCGTGTCGAAGTGCGCACGGTAAACCACCGCTTCTTCAGCGCCAACCTGCGGCTCGGACGGGGCCTGGAGGAGCACGAAGGTGGCGTCCGAGACGCGCTCAGAGCCCGCCTGCGGCGCGGCCACGCCAACGTCAGCGTGCGCTTGCTGGCTGACGCCGAACAGCCACGAGGGGCGGTGCGCGTCAACGTGCCGCGCGCGCGAGCCCTCGTTGAAGCCCTGGAGGAGCTCCAGCGCGAGCTGGGCTTGAGCGGCGCCGTGGACGTGGGCCTGCTGGCTCGCCTGGGCGACGTGCTCACGGTGGATCAGGACGCCGGTGCGGGAATCCCCGCGGAGGCGGTGGCCGCCGCAGTGCAGGACGCGGCCAGCGGGGTGATCGCCATGCGCGAGAGCGAGGGCGCGGCGCTGGCGGTGGACCTTCTCGCCCGCGTCGGCGCCATATGCGACGCGGTGGAGGCCGTGGAGGCGCGCGCTCCCCAGCGCCTGGTCGAGGAGCGGGACCGCCTGCGCGGGCGCATCCGCGAGTTGAGCGATGGCGTGGACGTGGACGAGGCGCGGCTGGCGCAGGAGGTTGCCTATCTGGCCGATCGGTGGGACATCGGAGAGGAGACGGTGCGGCTGCGCGCGCACGTCGAGCGGCTGCGCGACACCGTGGAGTCGGCGCCCGACGAACCGGTCGGCAAGCGGCTGGCGTTCCTCGTCCAGGAGATGCACCGCGAGGTCAATACCATCGGCGCCAAGGCGAACGACGCCGACATTTCGCATCGGGTGATCGAGATGAAGAACGAGGTGGAGCGGCTCAGGGAGCAGGTGGAGAACGTCGAGTGAGGGGCGCGCGTCCGTTCCCGCTGGTGGTCGCCGCGCCCAGCGGCGCCGGCAAGACGTCGCTCGCACGGGCATTGCTCGAGGCGCGCTCCGATCTGGTGTTCTCGGTGTCGGTGACCACCCGCGAGCGGCGTCCTCATGAGACCGACGGCGTGGACTACACGTTCGTGGACGATGACGAATTCGACGCGCTCATCGAGGCCGGCGAACTCGTGGAATGGGCGGTCGTGCACGACGCCCGCTACGGCACCACCCGGAGGGCGATACAGAGCGCGCTCGATGACGGGCGGGTGGTGGTTCTGGACATCGACATCCAGGGCGCCAAAGCGATCCGCGAGCGGTTCGAGGAAGCCGTTCTCGTGTTCGTGCTGCCGCCATCCGGAGACGAGTTGGCCCGGCGCCTGGCGGGGCGGGGGAGCGAGGCCGAAGCCGAGCGCCGCCGCCGGCTGCGCAACGCGCGCGACGAACTCCCCTCGGCCCCCGGTTTCGATTATGTTGTCGTCAACGACGATTTTGACGCGGGCGTGGCCGCCCTGGGTGCGATCGTGGACGCGGAGTTGCGACGCGTCCCGCGCCAGGCGGCATTGGAAGAGGCCCTGCGCAGGATCGACACGCAGATCGCGGGCATACTGGAGGAAGACTAGATGCGGGTGTTCACCCCCGGAGACGTCGCTGAGCCCTCGGGCACCAAGTACCTCGGCGTTCTGGTCGCGGCGCGCTACACGCGCGAGCTGAACGCGCTGCCGCGCGAGGCCGTGCTGACACGACACACCAAGAAGCTCACCACCCGGTCGCTCGAGGCGCTGTCCTCCGGCGACATCGAATTCCGCCTCGTCAACCGCCGGCGTCAGCCGGGCGCCTGACCCGGGTCACCCCTTGCCGAGCGGGCGCCTAGCGCGCGAGGCCGGGGCCCGGCCGGCTTCATCGTGATCGACGCGCCTCGCCGCCCCTGGCGGGGCCGACGGGTGCTGCTGGGAGTCACCGGCGGCATCGCCGCCTACAAAACCGTACAGCTCGCGCGCGATCTCACGCGCCTGGGCGCCGAGGTCGACGTCATTCTGACGCGCTCCGCGTCGGCGTTCGTTGGCTCGCTCTCCTTCGAGGGGGTCACGGGCCGGCCGGTCGCCTCCGACCTGCTCGCCCCCGGCGCCGCGCTGGACCACATCCGCCTCGCGCGAGATGCCGACGTCGTGTGCGTGGCGCCGGCGACGGCCGACTTCCTGGCGCGCGCGGCCGTCGGGCGCTCGAACGATCTGCTCGCCGCGATCCTGCTCGCGACCAGGGCGCCGGTCCTCATCTGCCCCGCCATGAACGACCTCATGTGGTCGCACCCCGCGACCCAGACAAACGCCGAGCGGCTGCGGGTGGACCTGGGATACCGCCTGTGCGGCCCCGCAGTAGGCCCGCTCGCGTTCGACGAGGGGGAGGGCCCCGGCCGCATGGAGGACCCGGCGGTGATCCGGGAGGAAATCGGTCGCCTGCTGGAGGTCGAGGGACCGTTTTCGGGCAAGCGGGTGCTGGTCACGGCGGGGCCGACGCGCGAGCCGGTGGACCCGGTCCGCTTCCTGTCGAACCGCTCCTCCGGCCGGATGGGCGTGGCGATGGCCGCGGCCGCGTGGCGGCGCGGCGCGGAGGTGGTCCTCGTCCACGGCCAGCTTTCGGTGCCGCTGCCCGCGCGTGTGAGGGCCGTCGAGGTCCACACCGCCGAGGAAATGCTGGACGCCGTCCGTCGCGAGCTCGGGGGCGCCGACGCGCTGATCATGGCCGCGGCGGTGGCCGACTTCCGGCCCGCGCAGACCTCGGAGCGGAAGGTGAAGAAATCCGAGGGCCCGGGCGCGTTGGAGCTCACGGCGGCGCCGGACATCCTGGCCGAGACGATCGGCGACCGCCCCGAGCGCCTCGCGACGCTCGGTTTCGCGCTCGAGACCGAGGCCGGGGCGGTCGCCGCGCGGGGCAAGCTGGAGCAGAAATCGCTGGACCAGATCGCGCTCAACATGGTGGGAGAGGACAGCGGCTTCGAGTCGGCCACCAATCGCGTCACGTTGATCGACGGGGACGGCGGGGAGGAGGCGCTGCCGCTCCTGCCCAAAGAAGAGGTCGCCGAGGCGATTCTGGATCGATTCGGTCGATTCCTGGCGTGAGCGAGGGGGCGTCCGGGGCGGTTATCGCGGCGCTGCTGCGCCAGTTGAGGGAGCGAGGAGAGAGCTCCCTCTTCCTGCAAGACATCACGGCCCGGGAGGCGCTGGGTCTGGTCCGCAGAGCGCGCCAGGCGACTCCCGCTTCGGCCCCAGCTCCGCGGGCGGTTCCGAGCCCCGCGGCCCCGGCCACCTCCCCGGCCGCTTCCCGGCTCGCCCAACTGGCGGCGGCGGCCGCGACGTGCACGCGCTGTCGGCTCTGCGAAGGAAGGGCCCACGTGGTGTGGGGAGACGGGCCAGCCGGCGCTCCCGTGATGGTCGTGGGGGAGGCGCCGGGCGCGGAGGAGGACCGCACGGGCTTGCCCTTCGTCGGCCCGGCCGGCAAGCTGCTGGACCTGCTCCTCGCGGCCGTCGGTCTGCCCCGGGAGCGGGTGTACATCGGCAACGTGATCAAGTGCCGCCCGCCGGGAAACCGCGATCCGAAGCCGGACGAAGTAGACGCGTGCTCGGGGCACCTGCGCGACCAGATCGACGCGGTGGAGCCCGCGGCGTTGCTGGCCGTCGGACGGTTCGCGGCTCAGCGATTGATGGGCAGCGAGAGTTCCCTGGGGCGACTACGCGGACGCGTCGGGGCGTACGAGGGCGTGCCGGTGATAGCCACCTATCATCCCGCCTTTCTATTGCGGAGCCCCGAGTTCGTGACCACCGCGTGGGAGGACCTGCAGTTGCTTCGACGCACCGTAGACGAAGGCAGCCGATGATGAGGCGCGCGTGAAGGTCATCGAGGATCTGGGGCCGCCGGTAACGCGCGCCGATCGGCGCGCGCCCTACGCCGCGGAAGCCGAGACGAGCGTGCTGGGAGGCATGCTGATCGACGAAGACGCGGTCGCCAAGGCGGTCGAGGTCGTCGACGACTCGATGTTCTACCGCGAGGCCAATCGCCGCATCTTTCGGGCGATGGCCCGCCTGTTCCAGCGCGGCGAGGTCATCGACCCGGTGACGGTCAGCGAAGAGCTCAAGAAGACCGACGAGCTGGACGGCATCGGCGGGCTCCCCTACCTGGCCGAGCTGCTCGACGCCGTGCCCACCGCGGCCAACGTCGACTACCACGCCCGGATCATCCGCCAGCGGGCGATCCAGCGGCGCCTGATCGAAGCCTCGTCGAACATCATCCGGGACGCTTACGAGCCCGGAGTGCGGACGGTGGAAGAGCTCCTGGACGAGGCCGAGCAGAAGATCTTCCAGATCGCACAGTTGCACGACAGGGAAGGCTTCATCTGGATCAAGCAACTGCTCTACGGCGCGTTCGAGCGCATCGAGCGGCTGCAGGAGGCGAAGGGCGGCATCACCGGCGTCTCCACGGGCTATTACGATCTGGACCAGAAGACCGGCGGGTTCCAGAAGGGGGACCTGATCATCGTGGCCGCCCGCCCCAGCATGGGGAAGACCGCGCTGACGATCGGCATGAGCCTGCACGCGGCGATATCGCACCAGGTGCCGGCCGCCATCTTCTCATTGGAGATGAGCCGCGAGCAGCTCGTCCAGCGCATGCTCTGCTCCGAGGGCCTGGTGGACCTGAGCCGGCTGCTGCGCGGCCGGCTGGAGGACGACGACTACGTGCGCCTGGCTCAGGCCGCGGGTCACCTCAACGCCGCCCCCATCTGGATCGACGACTCGGGGTCCCTATCCATGCTGGAGATGCGCGCGAAGGCGCGGCGGCTCAAGGCCGACGTGCCGGACCTCGGCCTCATCATGGTCGACTACATCCAGCTGATGCACGGGCCCAACGCGGAGAGCCGGCAGCAGGAGGTGAGCGCCATCAGCCGCGGCCTCAAGGCGCTTTCCAAGGAGTTGTCCGTGCCGATCGTCGCGCTGTCGCAGTTGTCCCGGGCGCCGGAGCAGCGCGCAGACCACAGGCCGCAGCTGTCGGACCTGCGCGAATCGGGATCCATCGAGCAGGACGCCGACCTGGTGATGTTCCTCTATCGCCCGGAGTACTACCTGGGCGACCTCGAGGCCCGGGAGCAGGAGGTCGTGGGGCGCGCGGAGCTGATCATCGGCAAGCAGCGCAACGGACCGACCGGCACCGTGGAGCTCTTCTTCCGCAAGGAGTTCACGCGCTTCGAGTCGATGGCGCGATCCCCCGTTTCCGCGGCCTGAGCTCCGCCGTGCCGGCCACCCGGACGCTCTTCTTCTGCACCGAATGCGGCAACGAGTCCGCCCGCTGGGCGGGCCAGTGTCCCGCGTGCCAAGCCTGGAATACGCTCGCCCAGGCCCCCGCACCGGCGCGCGGCAAGCGCGGACCCACCCTCAGGGCCGGGGCGGCCGCCCCGGCCAGGCTGGGCGAGGGGCCATCGGCGCCGCGGTCGCGCCGGCGCACCGGCATCGCCGAGCTGGACCTCGTGCTCGGCGGCGGACTCGTGGCCGGGTCGGTGGTGCTGCTGGGCGGCGAACCCGGGGTCGGGAAGAGCACGCTGCTGCTCCAGGCCGCCGCCGCGCTGACCAGCGACAGCGGGCCGGTCCTTTACGTGTCCGGCGAGGAGTCGGCCGAGCAGGTGGCGCTCCGGGCGGAGCGGCTCGGGCCCGGCACGCGCGACGTACTATTCCTGGCCGAGACAGACGCGGACGCGGTCGTCGCCGCCGCGCTTTCTGAGTCGCCCTCGATCATCCTCATCGACTCGATCCAGACCATGCGGGTCGATGACGTCGATGGTACTGCTGGAAATGTGGGACAGGTAAGGGAATGCGCCGCGCGATTACAGCGATACGCGAAGTCGACCGGGGCCGCGGTGGTGCTCGTCGGGCACGTGACCAAGGACGGCGCCGTGGCCGGACCGAGGACGCTCGAGCACATGGTGGACGTGGTGCTCTACTTCGAGGGGACGCGCGGCGCCGAGCACCGCATCCTGCGGGCGGCCAAGAACCGGTTCGGCAGCGCGCAGGAGGTGGGCCTGTTCACGATGACGGGGGCGGGCCTCGTGGCCGTGGAGGATCCCTCCGAGGTCCTGCTGTCGAACCGGAGCAGATCGGCGCCGGGCGCGGCGGTGACGGTGACGATGGAGGGCACGAGGCCGCTCCTGGTCGAGGTGCAGGCGCTGTGCGCCGAGTCCACCTTCGGGTCGCCGCAGCGCGTCAGCACGGGCGTGGACGCGCGGCGGCTGGCGATGCTCCTCGCGGTGCTGGAAAAGGGCACGGGCGTGACCTTCGGCCGACAGGACGTGTTTCTCAACGTCACCGGTGGCGTGCGCCTTGGCGAGACGGCCGCGGATCTGGCGGTGTGCACCGCCATCCTGTCCAGCGCGCGCGGACGCCCGGTCGCGCACGATACGGTGGTCCTGGGGGAGGTGGGGTTGACCGGCGAGCTGCGGCCCGTGCCCGGTCTGGCGAGGCGGCTGGCCGAGGCCGCCCGGCTGGGTTTCGAGCGCGCCCTCATCCCGGACGCGGCGGAGGATCCGGGGCCGTCGGCCGACCGCCTCCGCGTCACCCGGTTGCCGGACATCGGCGCGATCGCGGAGGTGGCGTTCGCGTGAGCGTCGGCGGCGATCCCCGACCCCGCGCGGTCGTCCCCTACGGGACCGAAGCGGAAAGGCGCGTGGCGGCCGCCACGGTGCGCGCACACCTGGTCGGCGGAGGGCTGCTGGCGTACCCGACGGAAACCGTCTACGGCCTGGGCGGGCTCCTGTCCGACGAAGGCCTGACGTCGCTCGCGGCGCTGAAGGCCCGGCCCCGGGACAAGCCCTTCCTGCTCCTGCTGAGGGATCGATCCGAGGCGGGGGCGCTGTCGTGGACGCCGGCCGCGGAGCTGCTGGCCGACTCCTTCTGGCCCGGCCCTCTGACGCTCATTCTGGACGACCCGGAGGGGGCGTTTCCCGCGGGCGCCCGTGCGGACGACGGCGGCGTGGCCATCCGCGTTTCCCCCCATCCGGCGGTGCGGGATCTGCTCGAGGTCGCCGGCGGTCCGCTGACCTCCACCAGCGCCAACCGGCCCGGCGAGCGCCCGGCCCGCAGCGTGGAGGATCTCTCCTGGCTGGCCGAGTCACGCGCCGGCGAGCTGCTCGTGCTGGACGCGGGGCGCCTGCCCGAGGCGCACCCGTCGACCATCGTCGACTGCCGCGGCCGCCCGCGCCTGATCCGCCCCGGGGCCATCGAAGAGGGCCGGATCAGGTCGGCGCTGGCCGACATCGACGGCGACTACGACGCGCGCGCCGGCTCGGGCCGGGACGAGGAGCGCGCAGGGACCACGTTCAATCTGCTGTTCGTGTGCACCGGCAACACCTGTAGAAGCCCCATGGCCGAGGGCGTTACGCGCGCCCTGCTGGCGGAGCGAGGCTGGGGTCCGGTGGCGGTGACGTCGGCGGGCGTGGCGGCGGCGGTCGGCGCGCCGGCGTCTGCGGGCGCGCTGCGCGTCGCCGCAGGGCAGGGGATCGACCTGGCGGACCACCGCGCGCGGCAGCTATCGCGCGAGCGCGTCCACTGGGCCGACCTGATCCTGGCGATGGGGCCTGCGCACGTCGAAGCCGTCCATCACCTGGGCGGTGGCGACCGGGTGGATCTGCTCACCTCTTTCGCATCCGAGGGTGCCGAAGAGCGGGCGATCCAGGACCCCTTCGGGGGCTCGGACGCCGCCTACGAGGAGACCTACCTGACGTTGCGTCGGGCGATCGAGAACGCGCTGGAACGCCTGGCTCCGATCCTGGCGCCGTGACGCGCGTTTTCGCGCTCCTGGGCGACCCCGTCGGCCACTCGCTGTCGCCTGCTCTGCACTCCGCCGCCCTGTCGGCGGCCGGGCTCGACGGCTCCTACGTGGCGCTGCGCTGCGGCGCGGACATGGTCGCCGAGCTGATGCGCGGGCTGGCCGACGCGGGTGGCGGGGGCAACGTCACCGTGCCGCACAAGGAGGTCGCCTTCTCGGCGCTGGACGCCGCCTCCGCCGAGGCGCGCGCCACCTGTGCCTGCAACACCTTCTGGCAGGAGGAAGGCGCGCTGCACGGGGACAACACGGACGTGCAGGGCTTCGCCGCGGCGAAGCGCCAGCTCCTGGAGGGTGAAGGCCGCGTGAAGCGGGCGCTGGTGCTCGGCGCGGGGGGCGCGGCGCGCGCGGCGGTGGCGGTCCTGCTGGCGGAGGGCGCCGAGGCGATCGTCGCCGGCCGCACGCGCGAGCGCGCCCTGCGACTCGTGGGCGAGCTCGGCGCCGGAGCCCGCGTCGGCGACCCGTACGCCGACGGCCCCTTCGACCTGGTCGTCAACGCCACCCCGCTGGGACTGCACGCCGCCGACCCGGCGCCCGTGGAGCTGGAGCGGGTGGGCAGGGTGAGCGCGGTCATGGACCTGACCTACGCGGAGACCCCGAGCCGACTGCTCCAGGACGCGGCGCGCCTCGGGCTCAGCGCCTCCGACGGCCGTGAGATGCTGGTTCGGCAGGCGGCCGCGGCGTTCAGCATCTGGTGGGGCCTGGAGGCGCCGCTGGAGGAGATGCGGGCCGCGCTGCGGCGCGGCTGAGGGGAGGCGCCCCCCAGCGCCATGGCGGCGCCGGCCCGGGTGCGTGAGCGTGGCCGCATGGGGTTGCTCGCGGCGGTTGCGGATCTGGTGCTGTCGCCCGTATGCCTGGGCTGCGACCGGTCGGTGCTGCCGGGCCCGGAGCGACCCCTGGTGTGCGGCCGGTGCCGGGTGCGCCTGCGGCCGCCCCCCGCCCCCCGCTGCGGTCGCTGCTCGGCGCCCCTGCAACTGACCGGCCGCGCGGTCGAGCCCACCTGCCCGGACTGCCGCGAGTGGGACGCGGCGCTCGAGTGGGCGGAGTCCGCGTGCCTGCTACGGGCGCCCGCCGACCAGCTCGTGTACCGCCTCAAGTACGGCGGCTGGCGGCTCCTGGCCGAACCGCTGGCCGAATTGATGGCGAGGAGCCTGGCGCGCTCCTGGCGCTGGGCCGCCTCGCACGGCGGCGCGGTGCCGCTCCTGGTGCCGGTGCCTACCACCCGCGCCAGGCTGCGATCGCGCGGGTACAACCAGGCGGAGTTGCTGGCGCTGGGGCTGTCGTCTCGCACCGGAATTCGCTCGCTCGATGCGCTCGCCAGGGCGCACGCCACGGGGTCGCAAATCGCCTTGCAGCCCTCGGCGCGCCGGGCTAACGTGGCCGGCGCCTTCCGGACGCTGGCTCGAGCGGGCCGGATCCGGGGGCGCAGTGTCCTGCTGGTGGACGACGTTTTGACCACGGGCGCGACGGCCGGCGAGTGCGCGCGCATGCTGAATGAAGCGGGCGCCCGCGCGGTCGGGCTCGTGAGCTTCGCCCGCGCGCTCGACGCGCGGCGTTCAGACACCGATTGAGGAGATTCGACATATGGCGACGCGCGTCGCGATCAACGGCTTCGGCCGGATCGGCCGCAATATCCTGCGAGCCGCCAAGAAGAGGGGCATCGACCTCGACTTCATCGCGGTCAACGACCTCACCGACCCGGCCACGCTCGGCCATCTGCTCCGACACGACTCGGTGCACGGCCGTTACCCCGGGGAGGTGGAGGTCACTGACGACGGCCTGGTGGTCGACGGAGACACGCTGCGGGTCCTCAGCGTCCGCGATCCGGCCGAGTTGCCCTGGAAGGAGCTGGGCGTGGACGTGGTGCTCGAGGCGACGGGGATCTTCCGGGACCGCGCCTCGGCGTCCAAGCACCTCGAGGCCGGGGCCCGCAAGGTGCTCATCACCGCGCCGGCCAAGGGCGAGGACATCACCGTCGTGCTGGGCGTCAACGACGACCAGTATGACCCGGCGAATCACCATATCGTGAGCAACGCCAGCTGCACCACCAACTGCCTGGCGCCGCTGGTCAAGGTCCTGCGGGAGAGCTTCGGTATCGAGAACGCGCTCATGAACACCGTGCACGCCTACACCAACGACCAGCGCATCCTGGATCTTCCGCACTCCGATCTGCGGCGTGCGCGCGCGGCGGCGCTCTCCATCATCCCCACCACCACCGGGGCCGCCAAGGCCACCGCGCTCGTCATTCCGGAGGCCAAGGGCATCATCGACGGGATGGCCATGCGCGTGCCTACCCCCGACGTGAGCATCGTGGATCTGACCGCGGTGCTGGAACGCGAGGCCGACCGCGAGCGGGTCAACGACGCGTTCCGGGAGGCCTCCGCGGGGCCACTGAAGGGCATCCTGGAGGTGTCCGACGAGCCCCTGGTCAGCGCGGACTACATCGGCCACCCGGCCAGCTCCATCGTGGACGCGCTGTCCACCTTCGCCATCGGCAGGCTCGCCAAGGTGGTGTCCTGGTACGACAACGAGTGGGGCTACTCCAACCGCTGCGCCGAGCTCGCGACCGTCATCGGGGACCGGCTGGACTAACGTTTCGGGCGCGGAAATCGTCTCTATTATGGACGATCACGCGTTACAGCATCGTTGACTGGGCCAAGAAGCCGGGTGTAGCGTTCGGTAGCCATGAGGATGCGCATGACGGACGTGGAAGATCTGCTGATCGGGACCTACCGTTGCCCCGTGTGCGGCCACAGAGACGTGACCGAACTCGAGATGGCGCAGCGCCGGGCCGTGATCAGTTGCAGCTATTGCGACACCCCGCTGGAGGTGTCTTCGCGCGGCTCGGACTCCGTCCGGTTCGCGGTGCAGGTGGCGGGGCAGCCGAGCGCCCGCTGACGGACCGCGCCCGCGGCATCGGCGGGCACCGTGAACGGCCACGGGGCGACACACCCCCGTGGCCGTTTCGCGTTCGGGGCCCAGCCTTGATCGCGCGGGGCGCGCCCCGGTAGGTTCGGCGGCCGACGCCTCGACCCTCACCGACCGCGCGCATGCCCGTACCGACGATAGACGACCTGAGCGATTCGCTGGAGGGCAAGCGCGTCTTCCTGCGCGCGGATCTCAACGTGCCGCTCCAGGACGGGCGCGTCACCGACGCCACCCGCATCGAGGAGACGATCCCCACCCTGCGGCGACTGCTGGAGCGCGGCGCGGCGGTGGTCGTGGCGTCGCACCTGGGGCGCCCCGGCGGCGTCAGCGATCCCGCGCTGTCGCTGCGGCCGGTGGCCGACGCGCTGGCGCGCGCGCTCGGCGCCCCGGTGCGTTTCGCGGAGACCGACGAGGAGGCGCGCGCGCCGCTCGCCGCGGGCGAAGTGGTGGTGCGCGAGAACCTGCGCTTCGATCCCCGCGAGGAGGCCGATGACCCCGCGTTCGGGGAGGCGCTGGTGGAGGGGGCGGACGTGTACGTCAACGACGCCTTCGGGGCCGCGCACAGGTCCCACGCTTCCGTCCACGCCGCCGCCCTCGCGGCGCGCCGTTCGGGTCGGCCCGTGGTGGCCGGGGACCTGATGGCGCGCGAGCTGCGCTACCTGGCAGCGGCCCTCGACGACCCCGACCGGCCATTCCTGGCGATCCTCGGCGGGGCCAAGATCAGCGGCAAGATCGAGGTGATCGAGCACCTGCTGGAGCGGGCGGACGGCCTGCTGATCGGGGGCGCGATGGCCAACACCTTCTTTCGCGCGCTGGGACTCGAGACGGGGCGGTCTCTGGTGGAGGAGGACCGCGTCGACACGGCGGCCAAGCTCCTGCGCGCCGCCGGCCCCCGGCTGACCCTGCCGGTGGACTGCGTGGTGCTGCGCGAGGGGGCGGACGAGCCCGCGCGGTTGAGCCGCGACCAGGTACCGGCGGACGGCAGCATTCTGGACATAGGATCGCGCTCGGTGGGCATCTTCGCGCGCGCCGTCGCGGCTTCGCGGACGGTGATCTGGAACGGCCCCATGGGGCGGTTCGAGCGGCCCCCGTACGACGCGGGCACGAACGGACTGGCGCGCGCCGCCGCGGAGGCCGTCGAGCGTGGCTCGACCGTAATCGTGGGCGGGGGCGACACCGCGGCCGCGCTGGCCGCGGCGGGTCTGGATGATCGCATGACGCACGTGTCCACCGGCGGAGGGGCTTCGTTGGAGTTTCTGGAGGGGAAGCCGCTGCCCGGGGTAGCGGCTCTGGAGACGGAGGTAGCATGAGCGCCGTACGGCCGCCGGTGATCGCCGGTAACTGGAAGATGCACCACGCGCCCCAGGCGGCGCGCGCCTTCGGCTCGCGTCTCGCCGACGCGCTGGGCGAGCCCGGCCCCACGGTGGCGCTGTTCCCGCCGGCGCTGTCCCTGGCGGCGCTCGCCGAAGGCCTCGGCGCGGGCACGCCCGTGCGGCTCGGGGTCCAGCACATTCACTGGAAGGACAGCGGGGCGTTCACCGGCGAGGTGTCCGCGCCCATGGCCGCGGCGGCCGGCGCCACGCTCGCGCTGGTGGGGCACAGCGAGCGACGCCACCTGTTCGGCGAGACCGACGAGGAAACCGCGCGCAAGGTCGGAGCGGCGTTCGAGGCGGGGCTCACGCCCGTGCTGTGCGTTGGCGAAACCGAGGCCCAACGCGACGCGGGTGAGGTGGAGGCGGTGCTGGCCAGGCAGCTCGACGCGGTGACCGCCCGGCTGGACGACGGGCGCCTGGCCGCGCTGGTCCTGGCGTACGAGCCGGTATGGGCCATCGGCACCGGTCGCACGGCCACGCCCGGGGACGCCAGCGCGGCGCACGAGGTGCTGCGCGCGCGCCTGACTGCGAGGCTCGGCGCCGCGGCCGCCGGGGTGCCGGTCCTGTACGGCGGTTCCGTCAAGCCGGCGAACGCGGCCGAGTTGCTGCGTGCCCCCGAGGTGGGCGGCGTCCTGGTCGGCGGAGCGAGCCTGCAGGTGGAGAGTTTCGCGGCGATCGTGGCGGCGGCGCCTGCGTCGGCCGATGGCGCTTGACACGAGGCAGAAAACCCCGATTTTTCAAGGCTTGACCGGGGTCAGATATACCAGGGAGACGAACGCGTGTTCGGATTGACTTTCGCGGTGCTGCTGACGATCGGCGTCCTGCTCATGGTCGTCGTGCTTCTGCAGGCAGGGAAGGGCGGCGGGCTCGCCGCGATGGGGGGCGCCAACGCCTCGACGGACTCGGTTCTCGGGGGTCGCCAGGCCGCTACCCTGCTGACCAAGCTGTCGTGGTGGTTCGGCGGGAGCTTTCTCGTCCTGGCGCTCGTGCTGAGCATCATGTCGTCGCGCGGGACCGCGCCGACGTCGGTCCTCCAGGACGAGTTCCAGAACGGCGCGGCGGCGCCCACCCCGGTGCTGCCCGGCGCCGTGGCTCCAGCCGAGGACGGCGCCGCTCCCACGGAGCCGCCCGCGCAGGATGGAGACGACCCCGGAGGACCTTGACGCTCCGGATCTCCCCGGCATGACCCAGACCCGCCCCGAGCACGTCTCGCAGTCTCTGCGCGGGGAGCCGGTCACCATGCTGGAGGCCATCCGCGAGGCTCTCTGGGACGAGATGGAGCACGACGAGCGGGTGTTCCTCCTGGGCGAGGACATCGGCTTCTACGGCGGCGCCTTCAAGGTCACCGAAGGTTTCCTGGACCGCTTCGGCGGGCAGCGCGTCGTGGACACGCCCATCAGCGAGGCCGGGTTCACCGGCGCCGCGGCGGGCGCGGCGCACATGGGCCTGCGTCCGGTGGTGGAGATGCAGTTCATGGACTTCGTCTCGTGCGCCTACCAGCCGCTCACCAACTACATCGCCACGTCTCGGTACCGCGGCAGCGGGCCCATGCCCGTGGTCGTGCGCGGCCCGGTAGGGGGCGGCGTGCGGGGCGGTCCGTTCCACTCGCAGAACCCCGAAATGGCGTTCTTTCACACGCCCGGGCTCAAGATCGTCTACCCGTGCACCGCCCGAGACGCCAAGGGGCTCCTCAAGGCCGCCATTCGCGACGACGATCCGGTCCTCTTCTTCGAGCACAAGAAGCTCTATCGGGCCCCCGCGCTGCGCGAGACGCTGCCCGCCGAAGACTACGTGGTGCCGCTCGGGGAAGCGCTCGTGCGCCGCCCCGGCGCCGACGTCACGGTCGTGACCTACGGCATGATGGTGCACGAGAGCATGAGCGCGGCCGAAAGATTGGCCGTCGAAGACGGCATCGACGTGGAGGTCCTGGACCTGCGTACGCTTCTTCCGCTGGACGAGGACGCTATCTTGGATAGCGTGAAGCGGACCAACAGACTACTGGTGGTGCACGAGGACACCCGCACGGGGGGCATCGCCGGTGAGATCTCCATGCGCGTGAACGAAAAGGCGTTCGAGTGGCTGGATGCGCCCATCCTGCGCGTGACCTCGATCGATTCGCCGGTGCCGTACTCGCCTCCGCTGGAGGACTACTTTCTGCCGCAGGTCGATGACATCGTGACGGCCTGCAGATACCTGGCTCACTACTAGCGCCCGAAGAGTACCATGTCTCGAATCGAAGTCCCGATGCCTCAGATGGGCGAATCGATCGCCGAAGGCACCGTATCCAAGTGGCTGAAGACGGTGGGAGACGCGGTTGAGCGCGACGAGCCGATCCTGGAGATATCCACCGACAAGGTGGACGCGGAGATCCCGGCTCCGGCCGCCGGCACCCTGGTCGAGATAAGCGTCCAGGAGGGCGAGACCGTAGAAGTGGGGACCGTCGTGGCGTTCATCGACACCGAGGCCGGAGGCAACGGCGGGGCGCCGGTGGTGGCGCAGGAGGCACCGGAGCCGGCCGCCGAAGAGGAGGCGCCCGAAGAGGTCGCAAAAGAGGCGGCGCCGGCTCCGGCTGCAGCGGCCGAGGAGAGCGCTCCCGCCGAGCCCGCCTCGGCACCCGCCGCACCTTCCGCCCCGGCGCCGGCCGCGCCCGCCACTCAGGCCGCCGAGCCCGCCGGGCCCGAGACCGCCGATGAGCGCCTGAGGCGCCGCTCGACCCCGCTGGTGCGGCGCATCGCCGCCGAGCACGGAGTGGACATCGGCGCGGTGCCGGGGACCGGACGCGCGGGACGCGTGACCAAGCAGGACATCCTCGCCTTCGTGGAGGGAGGCCCCCCGGCCGCGCCGACGCCCGCCGCGCCCGTGCCGGCGGCGCCGGTGGTCGCCGCGCCGGCCGCGGGTGGCGCGCTGGACGAGGCCGCGCTGTGGCAGACCTTCTACGGCAAGGTCCAGCACCCCGAGTACCCGGTGCGCGACGCGGACCGCGTCGAGCCCATGAGCCGCATGCGCAAGCTCACCGCCGACCACATGGTCCGCGCCAAGCGCATCGCGCCGCACGTGCACTCGTTCATCGAGGTCGACTTCACGGCCATCGACCGGGCCCGCCGGGCGGGCAAGGCGCGCTGGGCCGAGAAGGGCGTCAAGGTCAGCTTCACCGCGTTCGTCGCCCAGGCGGTGGCCCGCGTGCTGCCCGAGTTCCCGACGGTGAATGGCGTGGTGTCCGGTGACAACCTGGTCTATCGGGGCAACGTCAATCTGGGCATCGCGGTGGACCTGAACCCCGGCCTGATCGTGCCGGTGATCCGCAACGCCGACGAGTTGACGCTGGTGGGGGTCGCGCGCGCCATCAGCGACCTCGCCGCGAGGGCGCGCGATCGCAAGCTCATGCCGGACGAGATCCAGGGTGCGACCTTCAGCATCACCAACCCCGGGGTGCTCGGCACCTACGTGGGCATGCCCGTGATTCCCGAGGGTACCGCGGCAATCCTGGGGACCGGCGCCATCGAGAAACGGCCGGTGGTGGTGGAAGTGGACGGGCAGGACGCGATCGTCATTAGCAAGCGCTCGATGTTCTCGCTCGGCTACGACCACCGCATCGTGGACGGCGCCGACGCCGCGCGCTTCCTGGCGCGGCTGAAGGAGGTCATGGAGAGCGTCCCGGAGGACGCGGCCTAGGCGCGCACACGAACGGGCGATGCGCGTCGAAACCTCGCTGACCGTAAGGCGCCTGGGCCGCGTCTCCTACGCGGAGGCGGAGCGGATCCAGGCGGCGCTGGTGCGCCGGCGCCGCGCCGGCGACATCGGCGACCAGCTGCTGCTGCTCGAGCATCCCCACGTGATCACGCTCGGCACCGCCTCGGACGAGGAGCACGTCCTGCTCGACGAGGCCGACCGCCGGCTGCTCGGCATCGAGCTCTTCGAGTCCGGCCGCGGCGGCGACGTCACCTACCACGGTCCCGGCCAGATCGTCGGCTACCCCATCCTCGCGCTGGCGGAAGAGCGCCGCGACCTGCACCGCTACGTGCGCGACCTGGAGCGCGTGCTGATCGACGCGCTGGCGACGTTCGGCATCGACGGGAAACGGGAAGAGGGCCTGACCGGGGTGTGGACGGACGCGGGCAAGGTGGCCGCCATCGGCGTGCGCGTCTCGAGCGGCTGGATCACCTCGCACGGCTTCGCGCTCAACGTCGCGACCGACCTGTCCTACTTCGCGTCGATCGTTCCCTGCGGCATACACGGCCGCACGGTCATCTCGATGCGGTCGATTCTGGGCGAAGAAATCTCGATCGTACGCGCCCAGGACGCCGTGGTCGCGGCGTTCGCGGCGGAGTACGGCTACGCGTCGGTGGTGGAGGAAGGCCCGCCGCCGCCGGAGTGGCTGTCCACCCCGCTGTCGCCCGCGAGCTCCAGCTCCGGCCAGGTGCCGTCGGGTCCCGCGAACTCGTCGAAGTCCAGGTAGCGGCCCGAGTCGCGTTCGGCCAGCAGCCAGTCGTCGAAACCGGAGGGGATCAGCCCCGCGCTCCCGGTGGCGCCCCGAGCCGCCTCGATCGCCAGGTAGTTGGCGAATTCGTTGCGCGGATGGCCGGAGTGGCCCCGCACCCAGTGCCAGCGCACGTCGTGTCGATCGGCCTCCTCGACCAGGTCCTGCCACAGCTCGAGGTTTTCGATGGGCCCCGCCTTGCGCCTCCAGCCGCGGCTGATCCAGCCGGCGACCCACTCCGACATGCCCCTGACCAGGTACTGCGAATCCGACGTGAAGCGCACCCGGCAGCGGCGGCTGAGGGCGCCGAGGGGCTCGATGGCGCTGCGCAGCGCCATGCGGTTGTTGGTGGTGGCCGGTTCGCTCAGCCAGAAGTCGCGGCGGGCCCAGGCGCCGTCCCGCCATATCTCGACCAGGCCGCCGGCGCCGCCCGGCGACGGCTTGTCGCGCCGGTTGCCCAGGCAGGACTCGTCCGCGTGGATGAAGATCAGGTCGCTCACGCGCGCGAACCTGACCCGAGGGCGGTGCCGGAGGCAAGCCGGTTGACAGGAGCGCCCCGGAGCCTTCGGTTGCGCCACGGCGCGGCGTGATGGCCGGCGCCAGGGTCGGCCTGGAGCGGATCCGAGCCTAGCGTTAGTGTCATGTGGTAGTCGATAGCCCGTGGGTTAACACGCATAATGACAATGAATTGACTAGAAACGCATACTTGCTCCTGGAGGACGGGAGGGCTTTCCCGGGAGAGCCCTTCGGGGCGCTCGGGCCGGCGCACGGCGAGGCCGTGTTCAACACCGTCATGTGCGGATACCAGGAGGTCCTCACGGATCCGTCCTACGCCCGCCAGATAGTCGTGATGACCGCCCCTCAGGTAGGCAACTACGGGGTCAACGGCGCCGATCCGCAGTCCAGCAAGGTGCAGGTGGCAGGCTTCGTGGTCCGCGACCTGTCGCGCGCCCCGGCCAGTTGGCGCTCCGAGGGTACGCTCGAGGACTACCTGACGGAGGCAGGCGTGGCGGGCCTGACCGGCGTGGACACGCGCGCGCTGACCCGACACATCCGCTCCGCCGGGGCCATGCGCGCGGCGATCGCGGCCCCCGGCACCGACAAGGACGCGCTGCTGGCCGAGATCCGCGCCCAGCCAGGCATGGAGGGGCGCGACCTGTCCGGCGAGGTGACCACCGCGGAGCCGTACGTCACGCCGGCGGCGGGGCGGCGGCGCTTCCGAGTGGCCTCGCTGGACTTCGGCGTGAAGAGCCGCTCGCTGGACATGCTTGCCGAGCGCGGCTGCGAGTGCCACACGCTGCCCGCGAGCGCGGGCCTGGAGGACGTGGAGGCGCTGGATCCGGACGGCGTCTTCGTGTCGAACGGCCCGGGAGACCCGGCCGCCATCCCGGACGCGGATGCCGTGCTGCGCGCGGTGGCAGAAAGAGGCGTGCCCATCTTCGGCATCTGCCTGGGCTGCCAACTGATCGCGCGCTCCTGGGGGGCGGACACCTACAAGCTCCTGTACGGCCACCGCGGCGGGAATCACCCCGTGCGGAGGGTGGAGGACGGGGCGGTGGAGATCACCAGCCAGAACCACGGCTTCGCGGTGCACGCGGACGGCGAGGAGGGGGTGAGCGGGGCGCCAGATCTGGTGGTCACGCACTGCAACCTCAACGACGGAACCGTGGAGGGCGTTGCACACCGCTCCCTGCCGGTTTTCGCGGTCCAGTATCACCCCGAGGCGGCTCCCGGGCCGCACGACGCGAGCTACCTCTTCGACCGCTTCGTGGCGGCCATGGAAGAGCGTCTGAATCGGGGTTGACGCTTACACCATATGGACTTATGGTGGTCGCGCCTCGCCCGCGGAGCGGGTTCCGAAGGCGATTTTCCAGCACGCCGAATGCTGCTCTCCGTTCCGTTCGCGAGACCGTGGACGACTCGACGAGCCTCGGTCCGCACGTGAGAAACGCACCGCCGCAATGGGTCTGGGAGGAGACATGACGAAAGCGGACCTCGTGGAGCAGGTCGCAGACGCGATCGGCCCCGGGATTACCAAGAAGGACTGCGCCCTGGTCGTGGACGGGCTGCTGAACGCGATCAAGGAGGCCTTGGCGGAGCACCGCCATATCGAGATCCGCGGTTTCGGGACGTTCAAGGTCCGGGAGCGCAAGTCTCGCATGGCGCGCAACCCGCGCACTGGCGACCGCGTTCACGTGCCGTCCCGGGCCGTCCCCGTGTTCAAGCCCTCCAAGGAGATGCGGGGGCAAGTGGCCGGGGAGCCGCTCACGGCCGAGCCCCTTTTCTGACCCACCATGCCGGGGCGCGCTGACCCACGGCGCGCCCCGGTTCGGCCTCACCCGTGTCCGCTCCGCCACCCGTCGGCCCCAACAGAGGGCCTAACACTCCGGACGCCTCGCGCGTCCAACTTTCGGTGAACGATCCGGCAGCCCTCCAGGTCGGCCCGCTCGCGCAGGGGCCGGACGACGCGTCGCTGGTACGGCGTGCGCGGCTGGGCGACGAGCGCGCGCTGGAGACGCTGGTCCTCCGGCACCAGGACGTGGCCTTCGACGCGGCGTTTCGGGTGGTCGGCGACGAGGACACCGCCGCCGACGTCGCCCAGGATGCTTTCTTGAAGGCGTTCAAGGGCCTGGATCGATTCCGCGAGGAGGCGAGCTTTCGGACGTGGCTCATCCGCATCGTGATCAACACCGCGAGATCGGCGTTGCGCACGCGCGGGCGACGCCGGGAGCGCTCGCTGGAGAGCGTGGATGAACCCGTCAGCCAGGAGGATCCGGCGCGGATCGCGCTGATCCGAACGGAAGCGGACCGGGTGGGGGAGAGGTTGGCAGAGTTGCCGGAGAAGCAGCGCTTGGCGATAACGCTGAGGGTATTCGAGGGAATGAGCTACCGTGAGATCGCCGAAGCGTGCGGATCCACGGAAGGCGCGATGCGAGTAAATTACCATATGGGGATCAAGCGGCTCAGGGAGTGGCTCACATGAGCGGACAGATCTGCGAGACGGTGCGCGATCGCCTGGTGGAGTTCCAGGGCGGCGCGCTGGAGGCGCTCGCGGCGGCCGAAACCGGCGCTCACCTGGAGCGCTGCGCGGAGTGCGCCGCGGAGTTGACGCTGCTGCGCGACCTGGCGGCCAAACGCCGGCAGGCGCCGGCGGGGTTTTCGGACGCGGTGCTCGCCGCGGTGCGCGCGGGAGGCGTTGCGGGCGCCGGTCGGGGGGCGCGCTTCAGGGCTTTGCCCATGGCTGCTGCGGCGGCAGGCGTGTTCCTGGTCGGGACCGTTCTCGTGCGCGCGGGCTTCGGCCCGGCCGCGGACGAGCCGGGCGAGCAGGCCGCCACCGAGGCGGTGCTGGCGGTCGCTCCCTGGCCCGGCGAGGACGGCCTCCTGGCGGGGGCTCCCGTCCTGGACGCATTGTCGAACGCTGAGCTCGAGGCTCTGTTGAAGGAGTTGGAATCGTGATGACACGGCTGAAGGGGATAGCGGTGCTCACGCTCGCGCTGGCCGCGCTCGCGCCCGCCGCGGGCGTGGACGCCCAGGTGCGCACCGATCGGAGGCCCGGGCGGGCCGCGCTCGAGCAGCGCTTCCACAGGCAGTTCATGGAACGCTCCCGTCGCCAGCTCGACCTGCAGGAGGGCCAGAGCCAGCGACTGGAGGACGTGCTGCGGAGGGGCCGCGAGAACCGCCGGGAGTTGCAGCGGCAGCTCATGCAGGAGCGCCACCGGTTCATCCGGGCGATCGAGGACGCCAACACCAGCGACGACGAATTCCGCCGCCGGCTCGGCGCCATGGAAGACCTGAGGCGGCGCGAGTACGAACTTTGGCGCTCGGAGCAGGACGCCCTGGCGGGGTTCATGACGCCCAGGCAGAGGGCTTCCTTCATGCAGCTACAGATGCACATGAACGACGCCGTGAGGAACGCGAGGCGTCGCGACCAGGACAAGGACGACTCGGACCGGCCGCCGCGGTGAGGAGCGTCCCGGCCACCGTCGATGCGGTTACGCACGTCGCGGCCGCTGCCGCTGTGGAGGCGCCGGTCCCGGCCGACGCCGTGGGGGCGCCGGTCCCGGCCAGTGGGGACGCCGGCGACGGCCACGTGCCGGTCGCCCCCAACGCGCGCGTCCGCGTGCTGCTCTTTGCTTCCTACCGCGACCTGGCGGGGACCGGAGAGCTGGAGGTGCGCGTGCGAGTGGGCGACGACGTGGCAGCCGCGCTGGCCGAGGCACGGGCGCGTGCGCCGGGACTCGAGCGGCTCCCGCAGACGCTCGCCGTGGCGGTGAATGGCGTTTACGCGGACTTCGCCACTGCGCTGGCGGACGGCGACGAAATCGCGCTGCTGCCACCCGTGGCTGGAGGGTGATGAGGGACGACTCTGGGTGCATAACGGCTCAGATCACGGACGAGCCGATCGACACCGCGCGCGTGCTGCGCGAGGTGAGTGACGCCGCGCACGGCGCGGCGCTTCTGTTTCTGGGCGTGGTCCGCGACCATAA
This sequence comes from Gemmatimonadota bacterium, assembly GCA_039715185.1. NCBI lineage: Bacteria > Pseudomonadati > Gemmatimonadota > Gemmatimonadota bacterium. Next base: position 2,923 of record JBDLIA010000015.1, on the reverse strand, counting down.
CGAGGGCCGCGCCGTATTGGGCATCCGCTACGAGGCGTACCGCGACATGGCCGAGGCCGAACTCCTCCGAATCGCCCGAGAGGCCGCGGGCGACCGACCCGCCCGGGTGTCACTGACGCACCGCGTCGGCGACCTGAAGGTGGACGACGTCAGCCTGGCGGTGGCGGTGTCGACGCCGCACCGCGCCGACTCCTACGAGCTGTCCCGGACCATCCTCGAAGAGATCAAGCGACGCGTGCCGGTGTGGAAGTTCGAGCGCTACGCCGACGGAGCGGAGGAGTGGCTGAGCGGAGTAACGCCCGGAGGCGGGTCGCCGGGTGACTCGCCGTCGGCGAGCGCAGCGTCGCCGGGAGCCACGCCCACGTGAGCGACCTTCTCGACCGCCCGAACGACCTTCTCGATAGCGCGACCTTGCTCCGCCGCGGGCACGAGGCCTCCGACCCGGGCCCGGCGGGGATGACCGACGTGCACGGCCGCCGCATCCGCTACCTGCGCGTGTCCGTCACGGACAAGTGCAACCTGCGCTGCGTGTACTGCATGCCCGTCGAGGGGCTGCCGTGGCTGCGCCGCGACGAGCTGCTCACGTACGAAGAGATCGCGCGCGTCGTAGGCGAGATGGCCGAGTTGGGACTCGAGCGCGTGCGCGTGACCGGGGGTGAACCTCTGGTCCGGCGCGATCTGCCGGAATTGATCGCACAGATCGCCGCGGTGCCCGGGATCGAGGACGTGTCCCTGTCGACCAACGCGGTGCTGCTCACTCAGCACGCCGAGGCGCTGAAGGACGCGGGCCTCGATCGCGTGAACGTGTCGCTCGACTCGCTGCGGGCCGACCGCGTGGACGCCATCGCCCGCCGGCCGGGGTCCTTCGAGCGCATCATGGCGGGATTGGACGCCGCCGAGCGGGCGGAGTTTACGCCTATCAAGCTCAACGTGGTGGTCATGCGCGGGCGCAACGACGACGAGCTCGAAGACTTCGCGCGCGTCACCGTCGAACGTCCCTGGCACGTCCGCTTCATCGAGCTGATGCCGGTCGCCGGCAACCTGGACCTGTCCGTCGACGAGTTCGTGGGCGCCCCCGAGATGCTGGACCGGCTGCGTCGGATCGACGACCTGGAGCCCGCGGAGGGGCCCGCCGGCAACGGACCCGCGACCTACTTTCGCCTGCCCGGCGCGCGCGGCACGGTGGGCGTGATCACGCCCATGAGCCACAACTTCTGCGAGCGCTGCAACCGCATGCGCCTGACCGCCGACGGCCAGCTCCGGCCCTGCCTGTTCGGGCACATCCAGACCGACCTGCGGACGCCCCTGCGCGCGGGCCAGTCGATCGTCCCGCACGTTCTCGAGACCCTGGCCATCAAGCCACTCCAACACGACCTCGTGGCCGGATCCGCGGCGGGCTCGGGCGGACTCGTGGCGCTGTCGCAGGTGGGCGGGTAGGGGGCAATTCTGCGCGGGTCGATCGAGCCCGCGTCGCTGACTGAGTACGTTTCCGCGGGAACGCCGCTGGGGTTGCGGTGTCGCGGGGCTCTTGGACGGACGCGGGCGTTTCCGCGGAAACGTGTGGGCGACGATTTTCCTCTTCTGCCCGCCCCCCGGGACCTGCCCATGGTGATTTGCGCCGAAGTCGTCCCAATCAGCCATTGACAGATTTGAGGCGCTGAAGACGCCCCGGTCTCGGCCTGGCTCCGCTCGCGGTGCTGTACTCGCCTCGCCCGGGGCGTGCCGCTCGCCGCGCGCGCACGCAACCTCCGACGCCCCCCGACCCCCCCCCGCGCCGGCTCACGGGCGCCTGAGAGCCTCGCCAGGTGGCCCCGTATATTGGTACAGGCGGTTGCGGTGCTGCGACTTACGACGATCCGGGGGGGTGAGGCCGATGTACGCTGCGATGAGGGCGCAGGCGCGGGGGATGTGGGTGTTGCGGGAGCGGGCGGCGCCGGTCGAGGCGGCGTCAGAGTCAGTCGACCCCGAAGACGAGCTGTACCTGCTGGGCGAGCGCTGCGCTGCGACCTACATGCAGGCCGAGGTACTGAAGTACGAGGCTATGCTGCTGTTGGCGGAGTTCGACGAGCGCGGGGGCTGGCGTAACACCGGCTTCGGCTCGAGCGCCGAGTGGCTGGCCTGGCGCGTGGGCATCAAGCGCGGCCCGGCCAGGGAGCGGGTGCGCACGGCCAGAGCGCTGCGAGAGCTGCCGCTGACGTCGGCGGCGATGCGCGAGGGCGAGCTGTCGTTCACTAAGGTGCGCGCGCTGACGAGGGTGGCGGGGCCAGCGAGCGAGGCGGCGCTGCTCGAGCTCGCGCGCTCGTGCTCGGCGGCGAAGCTCGAGCGCCTCGCGCGCGGCTGGACGGAGCTGTGCGCCGGTGAGGAGGCGAAGGCCGAGGAACGGCGCCACAGGAGCCGCACGTTCAGCGTGTTTCCCGACGAGGACGGCATGTACGTCGTCAGGGGCAGGCTCGACCCGGAGGTGGGCGCGGCGCTGATGAGGGCAATCGAGGCCGCGAGCGACGCTCTGTACGGCGCAGAGCGAGAGGGCGCCGACGCGCCGGGAGCCGAGCCAGACCAGACGAAGCCCGAGCAGCGTCGCGCGGACGCGGTCGGGCTGGTGGCCGAGCGCGCGCTCGCGGCCGGCTTCACGGACGGCCCGCTCAGCGGCTCACGCGCCGAGCGTTACCAGGTCATGCTGCACGTGGAGGAGGCGACGTTAGCTGGGGCGGAAGACAGATCCGGGCACCGTGTCCCCTCCGCGCATGGCGCCGCCCACGTTTCCGCGGAAACGTCTGGGGAGCAAGTGGCGAGGGCGGGCGGCCCGCCGCGCTCGGAGCTTGGGGACGGCGTGCGCGTTTCCGCGGAAACGTCCAGGCGAATCGCGTGCGACGCTGCGGTGGTGCGGATCACGCGCGGCCGTGACGGCGGGGTGCTGGGCGCG
>JBDLIA010000014.1 GCA_039715185.1 Gemmatimonadota bacterium | reverse complement strand
CTCCCCGATACGCAACGGTATCGCGTCGTCGCGCCGCCTCGCAGCCGACCCCGTGGCGCTCCCAACGCGGCTCGCTACCCTTTTTCAGCGACCTGCTAGAGGAGGAGCACTCGTGAAACGAGCCATTGTCACGCTGACGCTCGCGCTGGCGACCGCGTGTGGAGGCGGCGCTGAAGCCCAGAGACCGACCCCGGAAGCGGAAGCACAAGGCGAAGAAGGGGGGCTGGTACCGGCGGGATACGGGCGACTGAAGCAGGATGAGGCCACCATCCAGATCCGCACCGGGGCGCTCCTTCTGAAGGTTACACCGATGGACGAGTCGGTCATCAGGCTGACCGCTCCCGATACGTACGATCGGCTGCACGGCCTCGCCGAAGCCCGGCGTGAGCAGGCCGCGCGCGAGTCGCGCGAAAGCGACCCCACTTTGTTCTTCGTGTCTTTCTTCAGCTACGACAAGGACGTTACGTACCAGCCCGAAGAGGTCTGGCTGTTCCAGCAGGGCCGCCTGATGCAGCCGCTCGCCATCATTCCGGTCACCCCGGAGTGGGGTCGGCAGCGGCTTCAGCAGCAGGACTTTCAGTTCGCCGTCTATGCCTACGACGAGGATATCGACCTCGAAATCCCGCTCTCGCTGGAGTACGAAGGGGTAACCAGCGATGCCTGGGCTGAGATAATCGTGGAACTGCAGGAGGAACGCGCCCGGGTGCGATCGCAGGCCGACGCGGAGGGAGACTCCTAGTCCACTAGAGCGGGATCCCGTATTCCTTGATCTTCCGGTACAGCGTGCGCTCGCCGATCCCCAGCGCAGCCGCGGCTTTGCGGCGGTTGCCCTTGACCTCGGCCAGGGCCGCGGCGATCGCCTCCCGCTCCAACTCCTGCAAGGTCATCCCGGGGCGATAGACGATCACGCCCTCCAGGTCCTCTTCTTCCGCCGCCAACGCGTGGTCGGCTGCTGCGCCGAACGACACCCCCACTTCCACGCCCTCACGCACAGGAACCTCCTCGGCGTCCACCACCTCTACGCCGCCGGCCAACCCGGCCGGGAGAAGCGTGGTGCGGGTGCCAGCCGCGGAGCCGCTGAGGGCGCGATCCCGGCGAAACACCTCGAAGCGGTCGCGCAGATCCTCGATGTCCACGCGCAGGTCCACCAGGGTACGGAAGACGAACTCGAGCTCGGGCCGGAGACCGTCGGAATCACCGCCCGGGGAGAGCAGCGCCGGGACCCCGGCCATGCCCCCGCCGGACCTGATGGCGCCCGGAATGTCGCTCGGCTGGATCTCTCTCCCCGGGGTCAGGACTCCCATGGACTCCACCAGGTTGCGCAGCTCCCGGATGTTGCCCGGCCAGTCGTAGGCCTGTAGCACCCTCACCGCTTCGGGCGATAGAGTCACGGGGTCCCGGTCGTGGCGCTTGGCCACCTCCCTGGCGAACGCCTCGACGAGCAGCGGGATGTCCGCCAGCCGCTCCCTGAGCGGCGGCATGGCGATGTGCAGCACGTTGAGGCGGTAGTACAGATCCCGCCTGAACTTGCCGAAGTCGGCCAGCATTTTCAGATCGCGATTGGTGGCGGTGAGCACCCGCACATCGACGCGGAGGGGCGCCTCTCCGCCGACCCGCAGGAACTCGCGCTCTTCCAGAACTCGGAGCAGCTTGGTCTGCGTGGAGCCCGGCATCTCGCCGATCTCGTCCAGAAAGAGCGTGCCCTTGTGGGCGAGCTCGAACAGACCCTTCCTCTGGGCGATGGCGCCCGTGAACGCGCCCTTCTCGTGGCCGAACAACTCCGACTCGAGGATCGTCTCGGGCAGCGCCGCGACGTTGGCCGCTATGAAAGGCTTGTGGCGGCGGGCGGACAGCGCGTGAATGCCGCGAGCTATCAGTTCCTTGCCCGTGCCGCTCTCACCGGTGATCAACACCGTCGCGTTGACCGGAGCGAACTGAACGACTCGCTCGAGCGCTTCCTGCACGGGCTCGGTGTCTCCCACTATTCCCGTCAGTCGCCGCAGTCTGCGACGCTCTACGTGCCGGCGACCCTCGGCGACCGCCTCGCGCAGATCGAGCGGCTTCACCAGGCACGCCGCCAGCCCCAGGTCCCGACACGCGGCCACCTCGGGGGCGGATCCGGCCAGCCCGATTACCGGGAGGTGATCCAATTCCTCCGCCTCCGCCACGCGCCGCCTGGCTGCGGGGCGGCGTAGCTCACCGGCGAGCACCAGCAGGGCCGCGTCGGGGTAGTCGGCCACCGACTCCTCGCGCGTGAGTAACTCGGTCGCGAATCCGGCCTCGGCGAACGCGTCCCGCAGGTGCACCGCCGACTCGAGGTCGACGGTGGTGATCAAGACCGCTTCGGGTTGGTCCGGGATGACTCTCCCCCCTTGAGTTCCGGGAAGCGTGAAAGCTGTTGGAAAGAGCCGTTTCGCGCTACCGCCCGGTTCGCGCGCGCTGGTTCGAACCGGCGCCCCGGTTTGCTCTTCAACAGTACTTGACTAATCAATCAATGAAGTGTAAGGTATCGACATGCGAGCGACCTCGGTACGAGAAGAGATCAAGCAGTCCCGACCGTTTCGGTCGGCTTCCCAGGAGGCTGTCGTGGCGCTGCTGCGCAGCGCGGCGTTGCTGCGCAACCGGTTCGACGCGGCGGTCCAGCACGAGGGCCTGACCGGTCAGCAGTACAACGTCCTCAGGATTCTGCGCGGGGCGGGAACTCCCCTGCCGACGATGGAAATCGCGGATCGCCTGTTGGAGCCGGCTCCGGGACCCACGCGCCTGCTCGATCGCATCGAGGCGAAGGGGCTCGTCGAGCGAAGCCGCTGCCCCGAGGATAGGCGCAGAGTGCTCTGCGAACTCACCGAAGAGGGCCGCGCCGTCGTGGACCGGCTGGACGCAACCATGGACGAGTTCGACGACGGTTGCTTCGCGTCGCTCGCGGACGAAGAAGTGCGCGCGCTGATCGGGGCCCTCGATTCGGTGCGCGCCGGACTCCGTTCCCCCTAGCCCCGCGGCGAAGCGAATGGGTGTTTTCGTAGGTATTTAGTTGATCTATCAATTTTTGACCTAACGATGATCGGAGGAAGCCCATGAATTCCACGCTGCTACGTCGCTTTCTGGTGACCACGGACTCTCCCGCACCGGCCCTGCTCCGCGTGCCCCTCGCCGCCGTCATGTTCGCGCACGGCGCCCAGAAGGCGTTCGGGTGGTTCGGCGGCTTCGGCTTCGACGGCACCATGGGCTACTTCACCGACACGCTCGGGATGCCGTACGCGCTGGGCCTGGGCACCATCCTGATCGAGGTGCTGGGCTCCCCGGCGCTCGCGGCGGGCTTCCTGACGCGCGCCTGGGCCGTTGGCATCGTCGCGATCATGGTGGGCGCGGTGACCGTGGGAGGCCACCTGGACAACGGCTTCTTCATGAACTGGTCCGGCTCCCAGGCGGGTGAGGGCGTTGAGCTCCATCTGCTGGTGGTGTCGATCGCCGTGACGCTGCTGCTGCTGGGCGGCGGGCGCGCCTCGGTGGACCTCGCGCTGGCCCGACGTAGGCCTCGGGGTTGACATCAAAGTGAATTAATTCATCTTTGAATGTATTCATATCAGGCCGGCGCGGTGCGCCGCGAGGGCTCCCCCTAGCGAGGAACGTCTCCAATGCGTGCGCAGGTTCTTGTCGTCCTGCTTGCCCTGCTCGCCCCGAACCAGGGCGCGGGTCAGCAGCCGATAGCCGTTACGCCTCTGGCCGGGTCGTTGTACCGGATCGATGGAGCCGTCGACAACATCGTCGTTTCCGTCGGCCCGGACGGCCTGCTCATGGTCGATACCGGATACCCGTTCGCCGTGGCGGGCGTGCGGGCTCGCCTTGCCGAGCTGGCCGGCAAGTCCGAGCCGGACATACTGCTCAACACCCATCAGCACCACGGCTTCGCGAACCATCTCTACGCGGACGGAAGCACCCGCCTGATAGCCCACCAGGCTACCGCCGAGCGAATGGAGCGGACCGCCCTCATGGCGGGCGTCGTGCTTACGCCGTTTCCGGACGGGGCCCGGCCTACCGAGACGTTCCGGGACTCGTTGACTCTCCGGTTCAACGGTGAGCGCATCACCCTGTTCCACTTGCCGCGCGCGCACACGGCGGGCGACGTAGCCGTCTGGTTCCAGGGCTCCAACGTGCTGGCCACCGGGGACGCGTTCGTGCCTCATCAGCCGTGGATAAGCCTGGACGCCGGCGCCGACGTCGACGGGCTGCTGGACGGCCTGGACCGAATCCTGGCCGCGGTGCCTGACGACGTGATCGTCGTGCCCGGGCACGATCACACCGCCACCTTGGAAGATGTCCGGGGGCTCCGGGATCTGGTGGCCGCGGCGGTCGACACGGTGCGGGCGCGCATGGACAGGGGCCTCTCGCTCCTGCAAACGCAGCTTCTCGGCCTCCCCGCCGAGCTCGCGGCGTGGGAGGGCAGCGGCGTACGTCAAGAATTCTTCCTGGAGAGCATCTACCGATCCGTGGCGCGCGCCCGCACCAACCCCGGCGCGCCGTCGCTCGCGTTCGAGAACGGGCGCTGGTTCGACGACGGCGGGTTCACCCCCACCACCATGTACGCCGTGGGCGGTGTGCTGACCACGACCAGGCCGCCGCGCGTGGACCGCACGATCGACCTGGGCGGCGGCTGGGTGGTTCCCCCGTTCGCCGAGGCGCACACGCACCGGTTGTCCGACGCGCGCACGCTGGACGCGGAGCACCAGCGATTCCTGGCCGATGGGGTGTTCTACGCCGCGGTACAGGATGCGGCGACGGCGGTGACGGAGGCGCACAGGTCGCGCGCGGAGGACCCCGCGCTCGTGGATGTCTCCTACACCCAGGGTGTCGTGACACCGTCCTGGGGCGTCATGCCGCGCTTCTACGCGGCGATGGCGAGCACCGGACGCTACGGCGCCGGCGTGAAGGGCCCGGAACTGGAAGGCAGCCTGTACTTCGTCGTGGATGATCCTGCCACGCTCGACGGCAAATGGCCGGCGATCCGGGCTCGGAACGATCGCTTCGTGAAGGTGATCGTGGCTTTCTCCGACGACATCGAGAGAAGGCGCGACGATCCGGAGGCGTTTGGCGCAGCTCCTCCCCGCTACTCGGCGCGCCCGGGAGTGACGCCGGAGGTCTTGAGCCGGCTGGTCGAGCTCGCCCACCGCGACGGCCTCGCGGTGTCGGCGCACATCGAGACGGCCGCCGACTTCAGGGTGGCGCTGGAGGCGGGCGTCGACTGGATCGCGCACATGCCCGCGTCATGGCAGATCGGCGAGGGAACGGGGGTCGATGATCCCGCCGCGTGGCGGCTCACCCCGCAGGATGCGTTCGCCGCGCGACGAGCCGGTGTCCCGGTGGTGACCACGCTTTCCCTGGGCACGCCGGACGACCCGCGGGCGGAGGCGTTCCGCACCGTTCACGCGCACAACCTGGCCACGCTGGCGCAGGCCGGCGCGCCGCTCGCGGTCGGCAGTGACCTCTTCGTCGGCACCTCGGTGGCGGAGGCCCTGCATCTCGCCACTTTCGATGCGCTCACGGACGCCCAGATCTTTACACTTCTGGCGGTGCAAACGCCGCGGCTCATATTCCCCGAGCGACGAATCGGCTTCCTGCGGGACGGCTACGAAGCCAGCTTCGTCGTGCTGGGAGCGGATCCCCTGAGCGAGTTGAGCGCCATCCGCGACATCCGGCTGAGGGTCAAGAACGGTATCGTGCTGCGGTAGGCGAAGACGAAAGCCGAGCGCAGCCCCACATTTGCGGAAGAATGACGACGAGGCCACCGCCCAGGCAGGAGTTGTCGCGCCGCGAGCGCCGCAAGCTGGAGACGCGTCACCGCCTGGTGGAGGCGGCCATGACGCTGTTCCGCGAGCGCGGCTACGAAGGTACCAGGGTGGAGGACATCACGGAGCGTGTCGACGTGGCCGTCGGCACGTTCTTCAACTACTTCCCCGCGAAGGAGGCCGTCCTGGCCGACTTCCACCGGGAGTGGAACGAGAGAGCCATCCGGCACGCGGGCCGGGTCACCGCCAGAACCACCCTCAACCGATTCCGCGAGCAGTTCCTGTGGTCCGTCCGGGACATCACCGCCGAGGACGCTCGCCTGCACCGCATCTTGGTGGCCGAGCTGCTGACCAAGCCGGCGCTCCTGGTGGACAATCGCGACGTCATGGAGCGCCTGTTCCGCATCTACGACGGCTGGATCGAGGCCGGCAAAAGGCGGGGAGACGTGCGCGTCGATGTCGACCCTCGGACGGCATCGCTCATGCTTCAGGAGATGTTCTTCTTCAACGTCATCCGCTGGGGCGGCGACTCGACGCTGGACCTGGAGGGACGCGTTACGGCGCGTCTGGACCTGTTGTTCAAGGGTCTCGGAACAGCGTAAGTCACAACGACGGTAGTAACTTAGCGCCAGTAGCGAGCAGGGCTTAAGCGGTGTGGTCGGTGCGCTCTCCCCTGAGGAGGTCCACGGCGTGATGGAGCACCTCGTCCAGCACCGCGAGGCCGTCGCGCACGCCTCCAGTGCCTCCCGGGAGATTCACGATCAGGGTGCGGCCGCGGATCCCGGCCAGGCCACGCGACAGGATCGCGTAGGGGGTGTTCTTCGCGCCGAGTCGCCGGATGGCGTCGGCCAGGCCCGGCGCGTCTCGCTCGATCAGCGGCGCGGTGGCCTCGGGCGTCACATCCCGGGCGGTGAAGCCCGTTCCCCCCGTGGTCAGGATGAGATCGACCGAGCCGGAGGCGGTCCACGACTCGAGCACCGCACGGATCCGATCCACCTCGTCGGCGACGGCGTTTCGATCGACCAGCGCGTGGCCGCGCGCGTCCGCCCACTCCGCGATCGCCCTGCCGCTGAGGTCCTCGCGGTGTCCGCTGACGACCCCGTCCGACACGGTCAGCGCCGCGACGCGTACGGCCCCGCGCGGTTCGGCGTGCCTGGGGCCTTCCCGGTCCGCGGTCACCGCCTGATGGACCCGTCCTTGTAGAACGGCGGCCGCTCGATTTCGGCGGGCACCGGCTTGCCGCGAATGATCACGTCGATCAGGGCTCCCTTCGCGGCGTGCTCGCGCGCCACGTACCCCAACCCAACGCCGCAGCCGAGGGACGGCGAGTGTACGCCGCTCGTGACCCGGCCGACCACCTCTTCGCCCACTTGAAGGGGGTAGCCCGGCCGCGGTATGCCCCGTTCGCTCAGGCGAAAGCCGACCAGCCGGCGCACGGCTCCCTCCGCTTTCTCCCTCACCAGCGCGTCTCGGCCGACGAAATCGCCTTTGTCCGGCTTCACGACCCAGCCCAAGCCCGACTCGATGGCCGTGTGCTCTTCGTCCAGGTCGTTGCCGTACAGCGCGTAGCCGACTTCCAGGCGTAGCGAATCGCGCGCTCCGAGGCCGGCGGGTAGCAACCCGGCCGCCGAGCCCTTCTCGAGCAACGCGCGCCAGACCGCGGCAGCGTCTTCGTTGGCCACGTACAGCTCGAAGCCATCCTCGCCGGTATAGCCGGTCCGGGCGACCAGCGCCGGCCGTCCGCCCACCGCCCCCTCGGCGAAGCGGTAGTATCCCACCGCGTCCAGATCGACCGTCGTGATGGAAGCCAGGATCTCCGCCGCCCTGGGACCCTGCAGGGCGAGCAGCGCCGTGCGCTCCGACCGGTCGTCGATGGCCACCTCGAAGGCCGCCGCGTGCCCCCGGATCCACTCGCGGTCCTTGTCCAGGTTGGAGGCGTTGACGACGATCAGATAGGCGTCGGAGAGCCTGTACACGAGGCAGTCGTCCAGCACCCCCCCGTCTTCCCGGCACAGCGCCGTGTACTGCGCCTGGCCCACGTCCAGCGCGCTGGCATCGTTGGTCGACACGTACTGGATCAACGCCAGGGCGCCGGGCCCGCTCACGTACAACTCCCCCATGTGCGAGACGTCGAACAGCCCGGCCGCGGTCCGCACCGCGTTGTGCTCGGCGACGATCCCGGTGGAGTAGTGCACAGGCATCGAGTAGCCCGCGAACGGCACCATCTTCGCCCCCAGGCGGGCGTGCTCGGCGTCGAGCGGTGTCGCGCGCAGGCCCTGGTCCGCGGTCTGCATCACCGGGCTCCGCTCGTCATGGCCGAGGTCGCTTCCCTGGCGGCGCTTGGGGACAGGCGGTCTCCCTCGTCTCCCATGAGCCTGATCAGCAGTGCTTTTTGCGCGTGCAACCGGTTCTCGGCTTCGTCGAAGACGAACGACTGCGGGCCCTCGAACACGCCCTCGGTCACCTCTTCTCCGCGGTGGGCGGGTAGGCAGTGCAGGAAGATCGCTTCGGCATCCGCTTTCAGCATCAACTCCTCGTCCACCCGGAAACCGGCGAACGCCCCGGCGCGCTCGGCGACTTCCTCCTCCCTGCCCATCGACGCCCACACGTCGGTCGTAATCACGTGCGCTCCGGCCGCCGCTTCCAGCGGGTCGCCCGTCAACTTGACCGACGTGGCCGCGCGCGCGCGCTGCAGCACGATCGCGTCGGGCTCGTATCCCTGAGGGCACGCGATGCGCAGCTCGAAGCCGAGCCGTGCCGCGGTGTTCAGCCAGGAATTGGCCATGTTGTTGCCGTCGCCGATCCACGCCACACGCTTGCCGGCGAGATCCTGTCCCAGTTGCTCCTGCATGGTCATCAAGTCCGCCAGGAGCTGGCAGGGGTGCAGCAGGTCGGAGAGCCCGTTCACCACTGGGACGGACGCGTACTTCGCGAGCTCGCGCACGTCCTCGTGATCGAACGTACGGATCATGATCCCGTCCAGGTATCGCGACAGCACACGAGCGGTGTCCCGGATGGGCTCGCCGCGCCCAAGCTGGATATCGCGCGCGGACAGGAACAGCGCGTGGCCGCCGAGTTGGAACATGCCGGCCTCGAACGACACCCGCGTCCGGGTAGAGCTCTTGGTGAAGATCATGCCGAGGGTACGACCGGCCAGGGGCCTGTCCCTGCGGTGGCCGGCCTTCAAATCGTGCGCCAGCGCGAGGACGTCGTACAGCTCTTCCCGCGTCAGGTCCGGTACGGCGAGAAAATGCCGAGTAGCGTGCATATCGACCGGTTGGAGGCGTTCGCGCGCAGCGCGCAACCTAGTGTGCCGGCGCGGAAGTCCCGTGTGCACCGAGGCGCGTGATGCGCCCGCGGGGCAAGGCGGAACGCCTACGGGACTTCTGCAATGGTACACTAGACCTGGGGCCGGGTGGCGGCAAGCCGCTTCGAACCCCGAGTTGGACTACAGAATGTAGCGTCGCAGATCGTCGTCCTCGACGATCGCCTTGAGCCGGTCGCGCACCGTTTCCGCGTCGATCCTGAGGCGATCGTGCTCCACCTCGGGCAGATCGAACAGGAGGTCCTCCAAGAGCGTCGTGAGCACGGTGTGCAGACGGCGCGCGCCGATGTTCTCCATGCGCTCGTTCACGTCGGCGGCCACGCGCGCGATTTCGTTCACGCCGTCCTCGGTAAACTCCAGCTTGGCGCCCTCCGTGCCGGCGAGCGCTTCGTACTGGCGCAACAACGCGTTGCGCGGCTCGGAGAGGATTCTCACGAAGTCCTCCTCGCCGAGCGCCGACAATTCGACCCGAATGGGGAAGCGTCCCTGCAACTCCGGAATCATGTCGCTGGGCTTGGCCACGTGGAAAGCGCCGGCCGCGATGAACAGGATGTGGTCGGTGCGCACGAGGCCGTACTTGGTACCGACCGTGCTGCCCTCGACGATGGGCAGCAGGTCTCGCTGCACCCCTTCCCTGCTCACGTCCGGCCCGTGCCCGCCGCGCTCGCCGGCGACCTTGTCTATCTCGTCGATGAAGACGATGCCCATTTCCTCCACGCGCAGCAGAGCTTCGTTCACCACCTCGTCCATGTCGACGAGCTTGTCGAGCTCTTCCTGCATCACGATGCGCCGCGCCTCGGCCACCGTCACGCTGCGCCGCTTCTTCTTTCTGGGCAGCATGTCCTGCAGCATTTCGGTGAAGTTGAAGTCCATGCCTTCGACGCCGCCCATCGGGATCATCATGTTGTCGATCGGCAGCGACTGCTGAACTTCGAGATCCAGGTAGCGCTCCTCCAGCTTCCCGTCCCGGAGCAGGCCGCGCAGTTTCTCGCGGGTCCGTTTGCGCCGCTCCAGGTTGGGATCCTCCGGCCCCGCCTGTCCGTCCAAATCGCGGCGCCGGATGGCACCCGTAGAGTTGACGATGAAGGGAGTCGCCGGGCGCTCACCGGCGGTCGCGTCCGGCAGCGGCTCCTGGACGTCCGCCTCGGCGGCGGCCTCGTGGGCCGGGACAGGCGGCGTCGGAGGCAGGAGCAGGTCGAGGACGCGTTCCTCGACGCGATTGGCGGCCAGCTCCTCCACCTCCGCCTCGCGCTCGTCGCGCACCAGATTGACGCCCACGTCGACGAGGTCGCGCACGATGGACTCGACGTCGCGCCCCACGTAGCCCACTTCGGTGAACTTGGAAGCCTCCACCTTCACGAAAGGAGCTCCGGCGAGGCGCGCGAGCCGCCTGGCGATTTCGGTCTTCCCCACGCCCGTCGGCCCGATCATGATGATGTTGTTGGGCGCTATTTCGCCGCGTAGCTCCTGTTCGACCTGCTGGCGCCGCCAGCGGTTGCGGAGCGCGATGGCCACGGCCTTCTTGGCCGCGTCCTGTCCCACGATGTACTTGTCCAGCTCCGCGACTATCTGGCGCGGGCTGAGCTCATCGAGCCAGGGCAGCTCGGGGGGGGCGGCCGTCTGGGCTCCGCCGTCGGCGGACTGCGCCTCTACCCCGACGCCGCCGCCTTCGATGTCGATCGAATCCTTGGGGTCCATCTCTATTCCAACTCCAGCACGGTGATCTGCTGGTTCGTGTAGATGCAGATGTCGGCGGCGATTTCGAGCGATCGATGCACGATGCCGGCGGCGGCCAGGTCGGAGTGCGACTGCAGCGCTCGCGCCGCGGCCAGCGCGTAGGCTCCGCCGCTACCGATGGCGACCACGTCGTCGTCGGGCTCGATCACGTTGCCGTCGCCCCCGATCACGAACATGTGCTTGGCGTCGGCCACGATCAGGAGAGCCTCCAGCCGGCGCAGGTACCGGTCCGTGCGCCAGTCCTTGGCCAGCTCGACCGCGGCCTTGGGCAGGTTCGCCGGATAGCGCTCCAGTTTTTCCTCGAACTTCTCGAACAGGGTGAAGGCGTCGGCCACCGACCCCGCGAACCCGGCCAGGATCCTGCCGTCGCGCAAACGCCTCACCTTCTGCGCGGAGCCCTTCAGCACGGTGTCGCCCAGCGTCACCTGTCCGTCGCCACCCAGCGCGAGTCGGCCGTCTCTTCGGGCGGCGACCACGGTCGTCGCGTGTATGCTCGTGTTCATGTCGGCTCGTCGTCATCCGGCGCGCGACCGATCGTGCCGCCGCGCTGGGAAAATCCGTTCGCCCCCCTACCCCGCTGCGCCCCAGGAGTGCACCGGGGACGGCGCCCTCGTTGCCCTGCTCCGGACAGACCTGGTTTCAGGCGCGGGGATGCGCGTCGTCGTAGACTCGCTTGAGGCGCTCGGTGGACGTGTGCGTGTAGATGCGCGTGGTGGAGAGGGAGGCGTGTCCGAGCAGTTCCTTGACCGCCATCAGATCGGCTCCCGCGTCGAGCAGGTGAGTCGCGAAGCTGTGCCGAAGCGAGTGCGTCGTGAGGCCCGAGCCCTCAGCGACCTGGTCCAGAAAGGCCCGCACGATCTGTTGTATGCGGCGAGCCGAAAGCCGGCGGCCGTTCCCGGAGACGAACAGCGCGTCCCGGTCGCCTTCGGGGCACACGGACATGACCTCGTTCCACCGGGCCTCGTAACGCCGGAGCGCCCGGACGGCGGCCCCGCCCAGCGGAACAATGCGCTCCTTGCGACCCTTCCCGAGCACCCGCACCTGGTCGGCCAGGAGGTCCACCGCCCCCACATCCAGCCCCCTCAGCTCGGCCAGCCGCAACCCGCTCGAGTATAGCACCTCGACCATGGCGTGATCCCGCGTGGCGTTGAAGCCCCCCTCCGCGCCGCGAGCCTCCACCACGGCGAACAGCCGCTGCACGTCGGACCGCCCGAGCCAGGCCGGGAGGGTCTTCTCCACCTTGGGCGCCCGCACCGAGCGCGCGGGATTCACGTCCAGCAGGCCCTCCCTGTGCAGGTGCCGGAAGAAGGCCCGCGCGGACGACAGCTTGCGCGCGATGGTGCGCCGGGCGAGGCCCCGCCTGGACAGCTCCGCGGTGAAGGCGCGCAGGTCGTTCCTGCCCACGTCGCGCCACGACCAGCCGGACGCCAGGTGGCCGGACAGAAAAGCGACCAGCTCATCCAGGTCGCGCCTGTACGCGGCCACGGTGTGGGGGCTCAGCTGCCGGCCATCCTCCAGGTACCGCAGGTAACGCTGGACGTGCGGCGAGCGCGCCGGATCGGGCCCGGTCCCGCTCACGACCCCGCGCCTGCGGTGCGGGGCAGAATCGTCGAGCCCGAAGCGTCGCCCGAGCGGACGTCGACGCCGATCTCCTGCGCCCAGGCGACCATGTCGGCCAGCGCGCGCTCGGCGAGGCGCGCCCGGCGGGCCTTCTTGTCGCGGATGCGCTCCTGGAGCGGCTCCAGCAGACCGAAGTTGGAGTTCATCGGCTGGAACTCCTTCGGGCTCGCCTGCGCCAGAAAGCGATAAAGGCCGCCGAGCATGGTGGTCGCCGGTGGCACGGTCGGAGCGAGGCCGCGCGCCACGCGATCCATGTTGATGCCCGCGAGAATGCCGCTGGCCGCCGACTCGGTGTAGCCCTCCACGCCCGTGAGCTGTCCGGCGATGATCACGTCCGGCCGGCCACGCGGAGCCCCGTAAGCGGTGAGGCGCTCCGGGAAGTTGAGGTAGGTGTTGCGGTGGATCGAGCCGGTGCGCAGGAATTCTGCGTTCTCCAGCCCCGGGATCAGGCGAAAGACCCGACGCTGCTCGCCCGTGCGCAGCCGGGTCTGGAAGCCCACCATGTTCCACATCTGCCCCGCGCGGTCCTCGCGGCGCAACTGTACGACGGCATGCGCGCGCCGGCCCGTGCGCGGGTCCGGCAGTCCCACCGGCTTCATGGGACCGAAACGGAGCGTGTCGGCGCCGCGCCGCACCATCTCCTCCACCGGCAGGCAGCCCTCGAAGAAGGGCACGTTTTCCCAGTCGTGGCCGGCGTACGTGTCCGCCTCGGCGATGGCGTCGATGAGCCGCTCGTACCGATCCCGGTCCAGCGGACAGTTGAGGTAGTCGTCGCCATCGCCCTTGCCCCACCGGGACCCGTAGAAGGCGACGCTCAGATCGATGGAGTCTTGCGCCACGATCGGCGCGATGGAGTCGTAGAAGGCCAGCCCCTCGTCCCCGAGCAGCCGCACGATCGACGCCGACAGCGCATCGGAGGTGAGCGGCCCGGTGGCTACGATCGTGGGTCCGGGCGGCACCTCGGTGGCCTCCTTACGTACGATCTCGATACGCCCGTGGCCTTCGATGCGCCGCGTCATGGCCGCGGCGAACAACCCCCGATCGACCGCCAGCGCGGTCCCGGCCGGTACCCTGGACTCCTCGGCGGCGTCGAGCAGGATCGACCCGAGCACGCGCATTTCGGCCTTGAGCAGCCCGTGCGCGTTGGTCGTGTCGGTGCTTTTGAACGAGTTCGTGCACACCAACTCGGCGAGCGCGTCGCTGCGGTGCGCCGGGGTGGCCCGCACCGGACGCATCTCCCACAACTCCACATCGTGCCCGGACCGCGCCAACCTCCAGGCAGCCTCGCAGCCCGCGAGACCGCCACCGAGAACTCGGATCGAGCTCACGATGATCCGCGCGCGCTCATCCCTCGGCGGTAGCCGCCTCCGCGCGCTCGGCCTCGAACTGAGCGGGGTCCATTTCGGACTTGCACTGCGGGCAATGGATGAACGTCCCCTTGGCCTTCGTGGTCTTCTCGTTCACCAGCGCGTGTCCGCACACCGTACACGGGCCCGGGACGGGTTTGTCCCACGTCGACCAGTCGCACTCCGGATAGCGCGCGCAGCCCCAGAACGACTTACCGCGGCGCGTACGCTTCTCGGCGACATCTCCCTCTCCGCACTTGGGGCACGTGAGCCCCGGAATCGTGCGCGGCTTGGTGTACTTGCACGTGGGATAGTTGGAGCAGCCGATGAACGCACCCATGCGGCCCTGGCGCTCCACCAGGTCGCTGCCGCACTCGGGACACTGCTCGCCCGTCGGCTGCGGCTCGGATCGTTCGCCGTCCAACGACTCGGTGTGGCTGCAATCGGGGTATCCCGAACAGCCCAGGAAACGCCCGAATCGATTCCAGCGAACGACCATTTCGCGGCCGCACACCTCGCAGTCCTTGGCGTCGCCCGCGACCACCTCCCGGACGACGTCCTCCGCGCGCACCTCGCCCGACTGCAGCGCCTGTGCAAACGGCCCGTAGAACTCCCCCAGCACGCCTCGCCAGTCCAGCTCGCCGTCCTCGATGCGGTCGAGCTCGGCCTCCAGTCGGCTGGTGAAATCGACGGCGAACAGCCTGGGGAACAGCTCCACCAGCACGTCTGCCACCGTCTCGCCGAGAGCCGTGGGGTGGAACCGGCGCTTCTCCATCTCCGCGTAGCCGCGGTCGCGAATGGTCGAAAGGATGGACGCGTAGGTCGAGGGCCGTCCGATCCCGAGCTTTTCCAGCTGCTTGACCAGGCTCGCCTCGCTGTAGCGCGGAGGCGGCTGGGTAAAGTGCTGAGCGGGCACCAGCTCGCGCAGGTCGCAGACCTCTCCCTCGTGGAGCGCAGGCAGCGGATCCAGATCGTCCAGCGCCTGGTGGTCGCCCTCTTCGCGCGCCTCCCGGTAGAGTCGCGTGAAGCCATCGAACTTCATCACCGAGCCATTCGCGCGGAACAGATAGGTCTTGCCGTCGGCCGCTGGAAGCGGAAAGTCGACGCTGGTGGTGTCGAACACCGCGGGCTCCATCTGCGCGGCGACGAAGCGCAGCCAGATGAGCTCGTAGAGTCGCGTCTGGTCCTTGCTCAGGTGACGCCGCACCTGGTCGGGATGGCGCGCCGGACCGGTCGGCCGAATGGCTTCGTGCGCCTCCTGCGCCCCCTTCTGCTGCTTGCCGCCCCACACCCGTGGCTTGGCGGGCACGTACTCCTTGCCGATGGAGGACCGGACCCAGCCCCGCGCGGACTCGGCGGCCGCCGCGGACACGCGAGTAGAGTCCGTGCGCATGTAGGTAATGAGCCCCACGGCGCCTTCCGCGCCCAACTCCACCCCCTCGTAGAGCGACTGCGCCGTCCGCATCGTCTTGCGGGCCGAAAAACCGAGGCGTTTGGCGGCCTCCTGTTGGAGCGTGGAGGTCGTGAACGGCGCCGGAGGGTTCTTGCGCCGCTCGCGCCGCCGAATCTCCGCCACCTCGAAAGGCAGCCCGGCGATGGCACCCAGGACGCCGTCCGCTCCCGCCTGGTCGGCGATCCGGAACGTCTCCCCGTCGACGTGGTGGAGCTTGGCCTCGAATGCCTCGCCGTGCGCCGACAGCCGAGCCGTTATGCTCCAGTACTCCTCGGCGACGAACGCGCGGATTTCCTTCTCCCGTTCCGCGATCAGCCGTAGCGCCACCGTCTGCACGCGTCCGGCCGACAACCCCGGGCGAATGGGCTTCCACAGCAGCGGGCTGACCTGGTAGCCGACCAACCGATCCAGAATGCGCCGCGCCTGCTGCGCGTCCACCTTGCGCATGTCGAGCTGGCCGCTGTCCTCGAGCGCCTGCCCTACGGCGTCCTTGGTGATCTCGAAGATGCGCGCACGCCGGAAGCTCCGGCTGTCGCTGGTCCCCCAGCCGAGTTGCTCCGCGACGTGGTAGGCGATCGCTTCACCTTCGCGGTCCGGGTCGGTCGCCAGGATGATCTCGTCGGCCGACTGCGCCGCGCGCTTCAGATCCTGTATGACCCTACCCTTCCCGCGAATGGTCACGTACTTGGGCTCGAAGCCGTCGTCCACGTCCACGCCCAGTTCGCGCTGCGGGAGATCGCGAATGTGCCCCACCGATGCCTTCACGTCGTAGGCATCCCCCAGGTAGCGGCCTATGGTCCGCGCCTTGGCCGGGGATTCGACCACCACCAGCTTCGTAGCTGCTTTCGACATGCTCTCCAGGTGTATGAAGTAATCGGGGCGGGCATGCCGCGAACCGACCGTCCCGGGCCCCGCCTACGCGCTTAGGAGCCGTTGGTTCCCCCGTCGCGGTGACCGCTCGGCTCCCGCGGTGGCGCCACGGCGACCGTGATCTGGTCGACCAGCTCCTCAACGCTCCTGCCCTCGGTGTCGACGTGGAGCGTCGCCACCCGATACGCCCCGGAGCGTGCCTCCAGCAGCTCCGCTGCCGCCGCTCGGGCGTCGGTCCGCGCCAGAAGAGGTCGGCGCTCGGATCCCTCCGCGTCGGCCCTCCGCAGGGCCTCGGCAACCGAAACCACCAGCCACACGCTCATGGTGCCCTGCGGCAGGGCGCGCCAAGCGGCAGGGTCAGCCGCGGGCCAGCCGCCGCCCGTGGCGATCACCACGCCGTCTCGGCGCAGTGCACGCCTCGTGGCTTCCGCCTCCAGCATCCGAAATCCGTCCTCGCCGTCCCGGGCGAAGATCTGCGCGACGGAGCGACCTTCTCCGGCGGCGATCTCGCCGTCCACGTCCACAAAGTCCCAGCCCAGCCGCTCCGCCAACCGCTCCCCGACGGCCGATTTTCCGGCCGCCATGAAACCCACCAGCAGCACCCGCCGAACGGCCGCGCGGCCGGTACGGTCGACGCTCTCCGGCCGCCGGGGTTCGTTCACCCCTGAGCGCCGGGGTCCATGCCCGACTCGTATCCCCTTCCACCCTCAGGGTCCGCCTCGGCGGCGGCGCGCAGGCCCGCTGCGCGTCGTTCCAGCTGATCCAGATACCCCTCAAGGTTCCGCCGCGTCTCCGGCATGGAGTCCCCGCCGAACTTCTCCAGCATGGCGTCTGCCAACACCGCGGCGGCCACCGCCTCCCCCACCACCCCGGCGGCCGCGAGGGCCACCACGTCGCTGCGCTCGCGTATCGCATCCGCGCCACGGTTCGTGCGAATATCGAGGCTCCGCAGGGGCTTCATCAACGTGGACAGCGGCTTCATCGCGACGCGAGCGACGATCGGCTCCCCGGTCGTGACGCCGCCCTCCAGGCCGCCGGCGTTGTTGCCCAGGCGCCGGTATCCGCCCGTCCGCCGGGCCTCCGGCGCCGCCTCGATGGCGTCGTGCACGGCGGACCCCTTCATCCGCGCGGCGGAAAAGCCCATGCCGATCTCGACACCCTTCATCGCCTGGATGGACATCAGCGCACCCGCCAGCCGACCGTCCAGGCGCCGGTCCGCGGCCACGTAGCTACCGAGACCGACCGGCAAGCCGCGCACCACCACCTCGAACACGCCCCCGAGGGTATCGCCTTCCGCCGCCGCCGAGTCGATGGCCTCGATGATACGGGCCTCGGCCTCCGGATCGAGAACGCGCACGGCGGACGCGTCGCTGGCGGCGTTGATGTCGTCCGGCCATTCGGCCGGGGCGGCTACGTCCACGCCGCCTAGCGACACCACGTGGCTGCCTACCGATACGCCCAGGTCCGCGAGCAGCCGCTTGGCGATCGCTCCGGCCGCGACGCGCATCGCGGTCTCTCGAGCCGAGGAGCGCTCCAGCACGTCGCGCGCGTCTTCGCGCTCGTACTTGAGCACCCCCACGAGGTCCGCGTGGCCCGGCCGCGGCAGGTGAACGCGGCGCAGCTCCGAGGGGTCCGCGTCCGCACCCGGGGCCTCCGAGGCCATGGCGGTGCGCCAGTTCTCCCAGTCGCGATTCCGGAGCAGGAGCGCGATGGGGGCGCCCACGGTCTCGCCGAGCCGGATCCCGGACAGCACCTCGATCCGGTCCCGCTCGATCTTCATGCGCGCTCCCCGCCCGTACCCGCCCTGACGCCGCGCGAGTTCGGGGTCTAGGTCGCGCGTCGCGTCGACCGCCAGTCCGGCGGGGACGCCCTCGACAACCGTAACCAGGGCTCGCCCGTGCGACTCCCCGGCTGTCCTGTACGTGAAACTCATCGACTCCGCCGTCCGCTGCTCTCCGCCCGGGCCGGGCGGATGCGAAAGAGCCCGGCCGCGGGCCGGGCTCCTTCATTGTCGGTTCGCGAGAGTCCGCACGCAACGACGCCGTGACGCCGTGCGAGCCCGCTGACATCAACCGGCCAGGTCCTCCGCGCGCACGTTGACCACCACCACACCTCCCGCCCCGGTGACGCCGAACAGCTTCAGCACCACGCACTGCGGATCACCCGGACAGGTTCGCCCGGCGTTGTCCGTGGAGAACGGGAGCGAGGCTCGGAGCGGACCCGCGATGTTGTCGCGGATGAACAGCTCGCCGAGCTCGAAGAAGTGGAAGGTGTCGACGGCCTTGATGGTCTGCCTCGTGGTGCCCACGAAGGCGATGGTCGTCGGGTTGGACTCACGCGCGGTGTCGTGCAGCGGATGGAACGTCGCGCCCGCACCGCCGTCCTGCAGGCCCTCCTGGAAGATGCCCTGGAGCCGCAGATCCCCGACCGGATCGTTGCCGCCGGTGAAGAAGTAGGCGCCCAGCTTGCCCCGCGCGACGCCCAACGAGCCGTCCGCGTTGAGGCCGATGCCGTTCACCACTTCGGAGGCGTTGCTCAGGATATCCGCCACCTCCGTGGGCGCGGACAACGAGCCGAACCCGCCCCCTCCCTCGGCGTTCCAGATGATGATCCGGCCGGTTGGGTCGGCCGCGCCTTCGCCGAACGCGATGTGGCGGCGATTCCCCGAGGCGGCCATGAACGTCGTGTCGCTCAGGCCGACTTCGTCGAGCACCCACGCTCCCCGCGCGGAGAACACGTCCGAGCCCGCCGCGCGCAAAGTCGTCAGCGCGTCGCCGAGAGGCTGCACTCCGCTGTCGAGGACGTTCTGCGGGAACCCGGGCACGTGATCGAAGATGCGCACCGCGTCGCTCGGGCTGTCTCCGCCCGGCACGATGAACATGCTGTCCACGCGCGCGATCGAAACCTTGGTGTCGGTATCGTCGACGGCGTTGCCGACGAACAGGAACGTCACCTCGGGTACGTCCGCCGTGCTGCCCGGATCCGGGTCCTCATCCACCCTGCGAATCGATCCGTCGGGCGCAGTACCCGTCGGACGCGTCGAATACAGCAGCCGGCCGCGCGAATCCTGCGCAACGAACATGGGCCGGTCGCTGAAGTCGAAGAACTCTCCGGTGTAGCGGATCACACCGGAAACGATCTGCTCGGTCAGCTCGAACAGCACGTCGTTGGGCGTGAAGAGACGCCGTTGGCCGTCTTCCACGGGAGTGCCGTCGAGCGACACGAATGACAGATTCGTGCCGCCGGAGTTGGCGACGATGAGCGTATCCTCGGCCATGTTCAGGAACAGACCGAAGGGCTCCGAACCCACCTTGATCGGATCCTGGAAGGTCAGCACGTCGAAGTCGAGAAGCTCGACCTGGTTCTGGTCGATGTTGGACAGGTACAGGCGCCGGCGTGTCACGTCCACGCGCGCGTCGGCGATCCTGCCGCCGTCCACGAGCGTGATGGTGCGGCCGTCGACCACCAGGACCTCGGCCCGCAGGCCGGCGGAGCCGCTCGCTAGAGTGTCACCGGGCAGCGACGTGCCGTCGCACGTCAGCCGTTGCTCGACCGCGCTGACCGCGGCCGCGCAGTTGTCCGAGGCGTCCACCGCGAACGCGTGGATCCGGAACACGACCGTATCCGGCAGGGCCAGCGTGTCCACGAACTGTTCCGGCGTAAACCGGAAGACGCGCACCACGGTGCCCGTACGAGCCGGCGAGAAGTCGGCCGCCTCGCGCGGACGCAGGGCCAGCGTGTCCGGGCCGTTGACGCCGATCACGGCGATGCCCACCCGTTCCAGGCCGATGCCGCCCGGGGCGTCCCGCGCGGTCACCGTGACCTCCAGCCCGTCCGTGACCTCCAGCCGCTGCGCGGCCACCACGTCCACGCTTACGAAGGGCGCCTCGGTGTCCGTGCCGCCGCTCGTCGACACCGGCAAGAACAGGACGTCCGCCGCGCCTGCTTCGTCCAGCGTGTTGCTCCCCTCGGCGCTCAACTCCAGCACGCCCTCGAGGCCGGCCGGGATGACAACGGCGGTGTCGATCATGACGCTGTCGAGCGCCGGATCGAAGTCGAAGGTCATGGTATCGACGAGCAGGTTGCCGAGGATGATCTGCACGCGCCGGATACCGGCGGGGTCATCTCCCTCCAGGCGAATCCCGAGCGCGAGTCCCGCCTGTAGCTGCTGCCCCTGGGCGGGGTTCAGGAACGTGAATCGCGGTCCCTGGAGCACGGCCACGGCCAGCACGGCGGCGCTGCTCTCGTTGTTCTCCACGTCCTTCGCACGCGCCTCGACCATGATCTGGTCCGAGCTCAGCGAGTCCGGCAGGACGAACCGCGCCTGCGCGCTGGTCTGCGTGCTCGCGGGATCGATGGCGATCGCCGTGTCCGCGGTCGCGGCCCCGCTCAGGCCGACCGCGATCTCGCTGACGCCCCTGGTCGCCCGCGCGTCCACGGTCACGATGAGCGTGTCGCCGGACCGAATCGATGTCGGGCCGTCGATGCTCAGGATCTGCGGCAGTGCGTCGCCGGGGTTGTTCGAAAAGGCGTTACCGCCGTCGCAGGCCGCGGTGAGCAGCCCGACGGCGGCGGCCGCCGCGATCCACCTGGATCGCGGCGCCACTCGCCGGGTGGAGTGCATCATAGAGCATTCGCTTGTTCGATATAGGGCGTGACCATGATCAGCAGATCGCGCTTGTTCTCGCGCTCCTGCGTGGTCCGGAACAGCGCACCCAGGACGGGGAGGTCCATGAGAAGCGGGATGCCCGTGCGCACTTGCGTCTTCTCGATCAGCGTCAGGCCGCTGATCACAGCCGTCTCGCCGTCCTCCAGGAGGACTTGCGTGTCGGCTTCCTGCGTCTGGAACGTGACGCCGATGTCGGACGGCGCCAGCGCTATGTTGCTGCGCTCCGCGTGAATCTCCAGCAGCACCTGATTGCCGGTCACGTGGGGCGTGATCTCGAGGATGACGCCGGTCTCTTCCAGATTGACCGTCGCCCGCGGACCACCGTCGCCGCCTTGCGCCTGGGCGTCCAGCACCCGGATGGGCGTGCGCTCGCCGACCTGCACGCGGGCGGTACGGTTGTCCATCGTCCGGATGGAGGGAACGGCCTGGATGTCGGTCAGGTTCAGCTGTTGCAGCGCCTCGAGGAAGCCCACCAGCGTGTGTCGACCCAGCACGAGCGAGGTGAGGATCTGCAGCGCCGGCGACGTTACGCGGTTGTTCGCGTTGGCCAGCGCGGCGATCGAGGACCCACCGAGCAGCACTACATCGTCGTTGGTCTGCTCGTTCTGCTCCAGCACCCCGTCGCCGTCGGAGTCGAGGAAGCCCGGGGTCACCTGGTTGAGCTGATTGCCCTGGGAATCCTTGATGTCGTAGACGATGCCCAGCTCCTCGATGGCCGTCCGGTCGACGAAGATGATCTTGGCCGCCACGGTGACCTGCGGAGTCCGGACGTCTAGTTGCTCAATGATCGGCGCTATCCGCTCCACCACGCTCGAGCGATCAGTCACGATGAGCGAGTTGGTGTTGCCGCTCTTGGAGATGCGCCCGCTATCGGAAAGCAGCGGCTCGATCGACGGGGCGATCGAGTCCACGCTCGCGTACTTGATGCGGAACTGGCGCGTGACCGTCTCCTCGAGGGTTTCGACCCTGCGCAGCTCCTCGAGCTTGTCGACCCGGATGATGCCGCTCTCGGTCTCGCGGGCTTCGAGTCCGTGCGTGCGCAGGATCGCCTGCAGTGCCACGTCCCAGGGCTGATCGTTGATGCTGGCGTCGACGGTCCCGTCGACCTGCGAGCCGACCACGATGCTCCGACCCGAGAACGCCGAGAAGGTCGCGATGACGCTCCGGATGGGCTCGTCCTCGAATATCACGGTGATGCGCGGCTCCTGCTGAGCGCGCGGGATCACCGGCTCGGCCACCGCCGCCGTCTCGACGCGGGGGCCGGGACGCCCAATGCGCTCGCCGGCCGACGGCTCGCCCACGGCCCCGACCTCCCAGGCGTCGAACTCGGCGCCGGGGTTCGCGAAGCTCAGGCGAATCAGGCCTTCCCTGCGCTCGACCGCGTACTCGACGGCGGCCTGCAGCTCGATGACTACGCGCACGACGTCCGGCTTGAACTGGCTCGTGCGCACGCCCAGCACGCCGCCCCTATCGATTCCGGGGAACCGGTACGCGGGCAGAGCGTGGCGAGCTCCAGGCACATCGACGACCAAACGGGCCGGGCCGTGCAGCAGATAGTCGGCGGGATCGGCGGGTCCATCAACGTCGATCTCCACGACGGTGCGGTCCCCCGCGGACAGGATCCGCAGGCCCCGCACATCCACCGCGGCTTCGTGCGATACCGGTAACTCGTGCGCCATCAGCGGCGCCGAAGCGACCGCCGTCAGCGCCAGCAAAAGCGAGATGGCCGCGTTCATGGTGCCACCCCCGGCCTCTCGCCGCCGAGCTCGAGTACCTCCTGGCGTCGAATCCCGAAGTTCTCGACGCTGAACACCACCCGGGTCTGGCCGATGTCCAGCACCTGAGCGTCGCCCACCACGTCACCTCTGCGGACGCGATGGCGCTTGCCGGAGCCGTCCGAAAGAACGGCTACGCTGCTACCGGCGCGCTCGGAGAAGATGATCCCGTGCAGCGTCAGCTCGTCGAAACGGGGGCCCAGGTCTCCACGCTTGGACAGCGCGGAGAACGGGTCCCGCCGGCCCGCCACCGGGTAGCGAAAAACCTCGCGCTCATATTCCAATTCGACGACCGGCGCCTTCTTCGGCGGCATCGTCGTTTGAGCGCTGGCGACGCCCACGCTCGCCAGGAGCGCCAGAGTCGCTACGAAGAAGCTACGTGCGTCCATCGCCCCCACCCCCCGTCGAATCCGCAACCTCCCCTGGCCGCGGCAACACGTACGTCTCGATCCTGAAAGACGCCTCCACCACCTGGTCGGCGCCCTCCTCGGGCCCCGCACGCAGCGCGGACACCTCGAGGTCGATCGGCGTGATAATCCGCGGCAGCGATCCTATCTCGCTCAGGAACAGTCCTACATCGTGATACTTGCCCGTCACGCCCATTTCGTACGTCTGGCGCGTGTAGTACGGGCCTCTCGACTCCGTCTCGGGCCTCACCAGCGCGAGGTCTACCCCGACCTGCTGGGCCCGTGCGGAGATGTCAGAGAGGAGTTGTGGCACCTCGTCGCGGTTCGGAATGAGCCGCTCCAGACGCCCCGTGTACTGCTCGTAGATCTCAAGACGACGCTCCAGCTCCGCGCCACCGCTGCTGGCCAGCGTGCGCGCGGACTGGTTCTGCGCCTGCATGGTCTCCAGGCGCTGCGACATCGTGTCGATCTCTTCGGCCGCCTTGCCGTGGACGAAGTACCAGTACCCACCCATCGCCAGGAGCGGCGCCATGATGGCGAGCAGCTTCTTCTGTTTGGCCGGATCCTGCGGCAGCAATGGCATCCCTACCTCCCCCCCGCGGCGCCGGCGACGGACCTTTCGTCCGCCACCACCAACGCCGGTTCCACGTCGTCCTCGCCGCTGAAGACCGGCACCGTCTCGATCAGGTCACTCGCCGGCTCTTCGTACCTGGCGGCGATCGTGAACTCGTAGAGTCGCCGCTCGTCTTCGAACACCTGCTCGGTCGACTCGAAGCGGACATCCCGAACGAACGGCGACCCTTCGAGCGACTGCAGGAAGCTGGTGAGCGCGAAGGTGGTGCCCGTTCGACCCTCCAACCGGAACGTCGGTAGCGGCCCCCCCGCGGTCTGCGTGACATCGGTCAGCCACGTGTACTCGGGCAGCGCGCGCGCGACCTCATCGAGCACGTGCGGCCACACGTAACGCCCGGCGTCGATTTGCTGGATGATTTCCAGCTTCTCGGCGATGCTGTCCTGCCTGGCCTTCAGCGTGGCGTTCGACTCAATGACCTGCGCGAACCGCGCGCTGTCCTGGCGGGCCTCTTCGATGGCCACCCCCAGGTCCGCCCTCTGCCCGCGGGCTCCGAAGAACATCCAGCCGAGCATCAGCGGAGCGACGATCCAGGCGGCCGCGACCGCCACGTTCCACCGGTCCGGACCCCCATCCGAGGACCGCCCGCGCGGTAGCGAAAACGCTACCTTGCGGCTGCGCCGCTTCCGACGTGCGCCTGGAGCAAGGTTGATCTCGATCACGGCCGCCCCCCTCTCACGCTGCCTTGCGCAGTGCCAGGCCCACCGGGAGCATCAGCATCGGCGCTAGCTCCTCGATGTTCGTGGACTGCAGGATTTCCGGTCGAATCGCCAAGCGTTGCAGCGGGTTGGCGATCTCGGTGCGAACGCTCAGTCGCTCTCCCATTGCGTCGACGATGCCCGGCACGCGGGCTCCGCCCCCGCACATGAAAACGCGTCCCAGTTGCCCACCACCCGACTGCGCGCCGACGAAGGCGGTGGCGCGCTCGACGCCGATCGCCAGCTCCTCCGAGCGCGCCCTGACGAAGGCGTCCAGGTCGACGCCGCCGTCGTGGCCCTGGATTGCCTCCTCGGCGGCTTCGGCGGTCATGCCCCGTTCGCGCTGCAGCGCCTCACGCAACCGGCGCGAGCCGAAGGGGATGTCACGGACGAGGACCGGGACGCCGTCCTGGAGCAGGTTGATGTTGGTGGTCTCGTGGCCGATGTTCAGCAGCGCGATCAGGCCCGCAGTTCCGTCCGGATAGTTCAACGCGAACGCGTTGTGCAGCGCGAACGCGTCGATGTCGACGATCTTGGCGGCTACATCGGCGTCGGCGAGCAGCCCCATCCGGTTCTCGATCAGCTCACGCTTGGCAGCCACCAGCAGCACGTCCATCTGGGCGCCGTTGCCGTCCGGGTCGAGGATCTGGAAATCGAGCTGCACGCTCTCCATGTCGAAGGGCACGTGCTGCTCCGCCTCCCAGCGGATCACGTCGCGCGCGTCCGGCTCGCTCATGCGGTCCATCTGGATCCTCTTGATGATCACGTCGTGGCCGCCGACCGCGGCGACCACGTCGGTCTTCTTGAGGTCCGCGCCGTCGAGCACGGAGCGCAGCGTTTCGGTCACGAGGATGGGATCCATGATCTCGCCCTCGACGATCGCGTCGGGCACGAGCGGGCTCGTGGTCAGACGCACGACCTCCGGCTCATCACCCGAGTGATCCAGGACGACAAGCTTGATGAATCCGCTGCCTATATCGAGGCCAGCGGACATCCGGTTACGACCGAACATCGCCATTGCACTGTCCGTTCAGGGTGTGCACCCGGGGATCGGTGAGGGCCGGCTCACCGGGGCCTCCGCCGCCAGCGCGCACGCGCGCTTGCTTTGGGTGGCGCCCATCGGCTGCCGCCTCGTCGTCGTCCTCCCCGCCTCCTCATCTCCCTCATCCCAGGCGCAAGCGAGTCGCGACTTTCGCCGCAGCGACGCTCCCGCCGATCCTGCCGGCCCGAGTCCGGCGACCATTCCAAAACGCTCGGTCATCGTACCGGGCCTCTAATAGCTTAATGTACCAGTGGCCGTCAGGTCCACCCAGCTGCGATCGCCGAGCGGAAACGCCCTGTTGGCCACGGCGTTCAAATCCACCGCCCGCTCCACCGCGCAGCTCGAAAACTGGAACGTCGGAGCGCCCGCCAGATTGTTGGTCTGGACGTCGTTTCCGTCGTTGAAAATCATCACGGAGCCGTGCAGATCGGCGCCGCCCGAGCCGATGACCAGCTTGCCCTTCACGATCACCACGCCGTGGAACTGGAAACCGCCCGTGAGTCGGAGGTCGCCGTCCACCAGCAGGATCCCCTGGCCCGACGCCGCGGAGTTCACCGTCAGGTTGCCGTTGGCGTGCATGAGCGGGAAGTGGCCCGCGCAGGCGTCGGTCTGGTCGAGCGGCGCGCCCCAGTTGTTGCCGTCGAAGGTGTTGCACGCGCCGCCGGACAGGTACGACGGCGCCATGTTGTTGAGCACCTCGGCGTCGCGGTACTGGTACTGGGCGTCGGCCATGGCCGCGAGGCGATCGTAGTCCAGGCCGCCGTACTTCAGGAAATCGTCCTCGGTCATGGTCGTGTCCTGATCGACCGGCGGGTCGCCGTCGAGCGTGGTCTGGTTGCCCGGGTCTACCGAAGAGCTGTCCTTGGCGATCACGCCAGGACCGTCGCTGCCCACCGGGCAACCCGCCCAGCCGGCCGGCGCCTCGTCCAGCCCGCTGATGTTGGTCGCGCCCTGCGTACGCACGCCACCGAAGCTCATCAGCGCCGCGTCGGCGTCGAAGTCCAGGTCGAAGGTGCGCACGACCATCCCGGTGCGGCGCGCGGCGCCGCCGAAGGATCCACCGCCGGTGACCCGACCGGTCGATTCCACGTAGAAGAGCTGGTCGCCGAGACCGCGCACGGATACGGAGAACTCGCTCACGACGCCGTCCGAGACTACCTGGACCACCTGGAATCCGGCCGGCTCGACGATGGCGTCGTCGGCCACCGAGTCGTTGTAGAACGCCTTGGTCTTGCTGCCCACCAGCTCGTTCAGCCCGCGCTCGGCCGCGAAGAACGCGTCGGCCGCGTACTGGGTGCTGTAGCCGATGCGGCTCTCCTGCGACGCGGCGAAGAACCCCGCAGTGACCAGCGCGCCGACAATCACCAGCGCGAACACCGCGGCGGCCAGCGCGAATCCCCGTTCGTCGTTTGTTGCGTGCTGCATATCAGCCTCTAGTTCAGGGCGCTTTGATCGTTGTTGCGCAGGAAGACCGAAACCGTGAGCGAGTCCTCGTAGAACCCGTCGGCCTCGATGCTGCCCGCGGCCTGCCGGCCCTGGACCGAAATGGTGAAGAAGGACACCTCCTCCAGCTCGGCCGCCGCCAGCGCCCCACCGCCGCTGCCCAGTTGTGCGCCATCCGTGTCGAAGTACTCGAATTTCAGGCCGGCCCCTCCGGGCGCGAGCGGGCCCACGAGGGGGATCACTCCGTCGGCCGGCGTCCAGCGAGCCAGCACGGCCTCACCGCCGAGCTCCCAGCGGAAGTAGACCACTCGCTCGAAGCTTCTCACCGGCGCGCCGCGCCCCACGTTCGACAACGGGACCGCCGAACTGACGCTGATGGTCGCTATGTCGTAATCCCCGTCGGGCATGCCGCTCAGCGTCTCCTTGGGCCAAGTGATGCCGCAGCCCGTCGGACCGACACCGTTTATGACCGACGTAACCTCCCCGGCCAGCCAGGCGTCGTCGTCCGGATCGACCAGGTCCGCACCCTGCGAGAACACGAAGACGCTGTCTCCCACCGCGTACGGCTGTCCCAGCTCCCAGACGGAGACGGTGCCCGCGGGCCCCGCGTTGCACACGAATCCGAATTTCCGGAGCACCCGCATGATCACGATGTTGGAGGTTGCGGCCACCAGGTCCTGGCCCGTGCTGCTGACCTCGCGCAGCTCGCCGGAGAGCACGGCCAGCGTCGTGCGCGACGCCTCCTGGGCGGCTATGGTGGCGCTCTGCCGCTGAAACGTCCGGTTCTGGATCGACAGCGTCTGGAAGACGGCGCCGAGGACCACCGCGCCGAGGACGCTCACCACCAGCAACTCCACCACCGTGAACCCCGCACGACCATCGGCGGCTTGCGCGCGCTTCACCCAGGCGCCCCTCAGGACCCGTCGCAGCTTGGAAGTCATGATTCAGTCGATCCGAGCGAGGGTGACCCGAAAGGTGTCCAGCTTGGCGTCCATGAAGCCGTCGCCCGGCACGAAGCCCGGACCCTTCGTGAAAATCTCCATCTGACGCTTGAGCGAGGTGGCGTCCGCGGTGCTCCACCAGACGGCGTAGCTCCCCACCGACATGGCGTCGGCCTCGGCCCGGTCGTCGATGGTCGACAACGACACCGCTCGCAGCCTCTCCACGGTCTGCTGGACCGCGAACGCGCGCTCCGTGCGTATGTCCGAGGCGCGGGTCTGCATGACCAGCGTGCCCATCACGGAAGCCATCGCGAGAAGGCCGATCGAGAGAACGGCCAGCGCGATGACCAGCTCGATTATCGTGAAGCCGTCGCGGCTCGGACGAGGCGCGTTCACATCACCTCCACTTGACCAAGCGGACGTAGCAGAAGATTCGCCGACTCGTTGTGGAAGGTCAGCTGCAGCGTCTGGTTGGCCGTGAAATTCGTGCACGCGGCCAGCGCGAAGCCACGGGGCGAATAGCACACCGTGAGCGGCTGCGCGGCCGTGAGGTCCGCGCCGTAGTCCGTCTCGATCAGCAGGACATCGACGGTGTCGGTGCCCTGCACGAGCGTGACTGTGTCCAGGTCGGGATCGATGCTCAGCGAAGCGGAGCCTCGCTCCATGGCCAACGAACGGGCACGGGCCGCCATGTGGATGACCGCCGCGCGGCTGTCGTCCAGCGATCGGCGCCGCATGTAAGAGCCCACGCCCTGCGAAACGATGGTGGCCAGCACGCTACCGATGACCATCGTGATCAGCAGTTCGATCACCGTGAAGCCCGTTCGATTTCTCATCATGGTTATCCCGATACTCTCGCGTTTGCGCGCGATCATATCACCACGATCTATGCCTGGATCTAACTCATTGTAAAACAGCGACTTGCGAGTTTCCTCCGGTGCCTTTGCGGGGAAAAAACTTGGAGGCACGGAAACATGTTGCGCGACGGCTCGGCCGAGGTTTGTCCCCCCGCTGCAACGGATCTCGCGATTCAGGCGCCCCCACCGGGCCACTCAGAAGAGCGCCGTCCACCTCCTCCCACTCGCCTCGAAGGGCCTGCCTTCGAGCGCGCTGGATAGCGCCGCGACGAGGGCGGCCGGGTCGAGGATCACCTCGCCGGCCACCTCTACGCGGGCCGCCGGCGACGCGGCGACTATCGCCCCGAACAGCGACGCGCCCGCCTCCACGCGGACCGGCCCGAACGCGAGCACCAGCCCGTCGTAGCGACTCCCGGCGGCCAGCACGAGTTCCTGCTCGGCGATCAGGATGCCCTGCCCGAGCCCGCCGTCCAGGCGCAGGCTCGAGGGGGCGCGGATCACGGGCGCGTACCCGGAGCACGCGCTGGCCGATGACGACGGGTCGCCCCAGTTCGAAGCCACCGACTTGTCGCAGGAGCCGTCCGCGAGCAGCGTCGGCGACGGCGCGAGGGTGCCGGCCGCTTCGTGGTCGGCGAGAGCAGACCACGCCGCGGCGGCGCCGAGGGGCGTGAAGCCCGACGCATCCAGGGGAGGGTCGCCGGATACGGTCCCGGCGAGGCTCTCCGGCACGACACCGGAGTCGACCCGTATGGCGGCGACCCCAAACGCCTCCACCTTGCCGCCCGCCGGCACGGCGACGGACCCGGCCACCTCCACCGCGGCGTCTATCGAGTCGCCGAGGTCGCAGCCGCACAGCAACGTCACCGCTCTTCCTATGCTCAACTCCGCCCTCGGGGAGCCGCTCTCCTCGACCCAGCCGCGGGAGCGAACCAGCGCGCGGCCAACGGCCAGTCGCTCTACGGTCACCTGGTAGCGACCGCCTCCGGTGACGCCGCCGGGCGCGAGCAGAAACCGCTCGCCCGGCGCCAGCGACGCCACGCTATCGGCTGGCCAGTCGTCGATCGCGGCGTGGACCCCGCTGACCGCCGCCAGGCGGGCCCGCTCCGCCTGCAAACGGGACTCCTGTACGCGCGCCACGGCCGACGCGACGGCCGCCGAAGCCACCGCCGCGATGCCCAGAACCAGGAGCGTCGCGAGGACGCCCAGCAAAACGAAGCCGTCCCGCCGCCCGGATCCTCTCACGGCCAGTTCCACAGCCGCGCGGCGACTCGCCACGCCTGAGGGTCTCCGCCGTCGGGCAGCGAGACCACCAGGTCGAGCACCAGCGCCGCGGGGGGGCCCTCGACGGCGAAACCGCCGCCCGGGGCCAAGGCTTCATCCGTCAGCGGCTGGCGGCCGCCCCGCCCGCGCCGATAGCGGAGGGCGCCTCCCGACACGTGGTAGGAGCCGCGCTCGAACAGGTGCAGGACCGACCCGGGGTCCAGGGCTCCCGCGGCCGTCTGCCAGCGCCGAATTTCCTCGCCCTCCGCCGCCGCGCATCCCCCGGGGTCGGCGGCGTCCGCTTGCAGGTCCATGGCGCGTTCGACCGCCGCGCCGGAGAGAAGCACCGAATCCTTGGCTGGGTCGGGGCTGCGCATCCCGCGGAAACGGACCAGCACGTCGCTTCCGGCCGAGGCGCACACGATCCCCACGCCACGCACCGCCCTGATGACCATGGAGTCGCCGGCCACGTCGATGTCGGCGGGCAAGGCGAACCTCGTTTCTCCCGGAATCGCGAGCCCGGAGATGCGCACGACCTCGGCTGCCCGCACGACCGCGTGCTGAAGCCGACTGAGGCGAGCTTGAGAACCGAGCAGAGCGAAGGCGGCGGTCAGCAGCGCGCCTCCCAGGGTCGCCGCGACCAGCAGCTCGGTAAGGGCGAAGCCCGGAGGTGGTCGCGCGCCGCAGCGAGCGCCATTCATCGGGGGCCAGCCCCGACGGGCGGGTCGGGCAGGGGCAAGCCTTCGCGGGCGTAGAGGGAGACGAGCGGGTTGTCGGTTCGGTCGAGGACCCTCGTGAGCAGCACGCCCGTCGCGGCCGGAGACCACTCGATGCGGAGGTCCCCGGCACGGTCCGAGCCCGCGCTGACGGGCGGGACCGAGAGCAGAGAGTCCATGACCCACGACGCTCGCGCCACCGCGCGCTCGATCTCGAGCGACCGCCGGGTGGAGCGCGTCACCTGCGCCGCCATCGCGGCGAGGCCGAGCGCCCCGAAAGAAATGAGCAGAAGCGCGACCAGCACCTCGGCGAGGGTAAACCCGTGGCGCGACGTCACCATCGTACCACCCTGCCGTACGACGACACGGTCAGGCCCGCGCTGTACGCGCCGCGCGTGAAGCGCAGGGTGCGACTCGCCACCCGGCCGATCCCGTATGGGTCGAAGATCAGGTAGACGGCGCCCTCCGCGCGGCCGCGACTGTCGAGGCTGACCCCGAAGCGCTCTCGCAGGTCGAGCGCGGCGATGTCCGGTCCGGCGGCGGGCGGTGGCCTACCGGCGCGAACGACGACGCGACCGGTACCGAGGTCCACCTCGACGTGCGCCCCGCTGCGCGCCGGTGCCTCGGCCCGGGCCAGGCTGATCAGCGCCGCGGTGGCGTCGCGCGCCCCCCGCACGCGGGCGCGTTCCGAGAGGCCGCGCGCGCCGCCTCCGGCGATGCCCGTGAGCACGAGCAGCACGGCGAGGGTGGCCAGCACCTCGATGAGGGTGAAACCGGAACGGTGCTTGAGATTGACGTTCATACCCGGGACGCTGCGACGCGCCCCGGGGCCATGACATGGCTACCTGGGTCGGGTCAGTTCAACCCGTAGTCGCGGATCTTGTACAGGAGGGCCCGAGAGCTCAATTCCAGCAGCTCGGCGGCGCGGGTCTTGTTGCCGCCCGTGCGCTCCAACGCCTTCTTGATCAGCCGGCGCTCCAGCGCGGCGCCGTGCTTCTTGACGGACAGCTCGTCCTCGAGCAGGTCCGGCTCGTCGAACGCCCTCACCGGCGATCGAATCTGCTCAGGCAGATCCTCGGCGGAGATTTTCGGCCCCTCCGTCAAGACGAGCGCGCGCTCGACCGAGTTCTCCAGCTCGCGCACGTTACCGGGCCAGGTATAGGCCTGCAGCAGCTCCATCGCCTGCCCGTCGACTCCGTCGACGTCGACACTCAGCTTGTCCGAATACCGTTCGACGAAGTGCTTGATCAGCAGGGGAATCTCCTCCTTGCGCTGACGCAGCGGCGCGAGGTGGATGACCACGACCGCCAGCCGATAGAAGAGATCCCTACGAAAGGCCTCTTCCTTGATCTCCTTCTCGAGGTTCTTGTTCGTCGCAGACACGACGCGCACGTCGACCGTGCGCGTGCGCGCGTCACCAACGCGGCGGACCTCCCCCTCCTGCAGCGTGCGCAGGAGCTTGACCTGAAGCGAGAGCGGCATGTCGCCGATCTCGTCCAGGAAAACGGTGCCTCCGTCGGCCTCCTCGAATAACCCCACCTTGTCGCGGTCGGCGCCGGTGAAGGCGCCCTTGACGTGACCGTAGAGCTCGGACTCCAACAGGTTCTCCGGGATCGCGCCGCAGTTGATCGCCAGGAACGGAGCGTCGGCGCGCTCGCTCTCCGTGTGGATCAGCCGGGCGACCAGCTCCTTGCCGGTACCGGTCTCGCCGGTCACCAACACCGGCGAAGGATGCCTCGCAACCTTGGCCGCCGTGGCGAGCGCCCGGGTCATCGCCGGCGAGCGCGCGATGATCTCACCGAACTGCCGCTCGGCGCGCACTTCCTTGCGCAGGCGACGCACCTCTTTTCTGAGCGACTCCCGCTCCTGAGCCTTCTTGAGAGTCAGGACCAGTTGGTCGGCCGCGAACGGCTTCGGCAGGTAGTCGTAGGCGCCCTTCTTCATCGCCTCGATTGCCAGCTCGGTGCTCCCGTAGGCGGTCATGACGATTACGAGGGCGGTGCCCCCTGAAGCCCGGTAACGCTCCAGGAACTCGATCCCGGGAAGCCTGGGCATGCGGACATCACACAGGATGATGTCCGGCTCGAGCTCTTCGGCCCGCACGAGGCCCTCTTCGCCGTCCGAGGCAGCGTTGACCTGATATCCCTCTTCGCTCAATACGAGCGACACCGTCTGGCGCAGCCCCGGCTCGTCGTCTATGACCAGGATCTTCACGATCGCTCCCCCTCCACACGCGCGGCGCGCGCCTCGTCGTCATCGGCGGCGGTCATGCCGCCCTCGTCGCTGTCCAACGCTTCCGGCAACAGGATCGTAAACCGCGTACCCTCGCCGAGCGTGCTGTGCACCCGGATGGTGCCCTCCATCGCATCGATCAGCCGCGCCGCGACCGCCAGCCCGAGGCCCGTGCCCTCGCCCGGCTCCTTGGTCGTCGTGAACGGCTCGAAGATGGTGTCGACGAGCTCCGGGGCAATCCCGGATCCGGTGTCCTCCACGTCTATGCGCACGACCCTGTCCTCCGGAAAGTCCCTTTCCGCGGGCACCCTGGGACGCTCGTGGAACCGCCGCCTGTGAGAGTAGTCGATCCCCGGCAGGTCATCGTGCCTGCGAAAGGGCTTGTGCTCGGGATGCGCCAGAACCTCCTCTTCCACCACCACGCGCAGCGACCTCCGGGGGCGCGCCTGCAGCGCGTGCACCGCGTTCAGGAGCAGGTTCACGAGCACCTGCTGGAGCCGGTAGGGATCAGCCCGCACGGCGGGAGCATCGTCGGCGAGCACGGTCTCCACATCGATATCCTCGAACTTGCCCTGGGCGCGGATCAGGTCGACAGCGTCGGCGACCACGGGACGCACGTCCAGGGTCTGGGGGGTGACTTCGCGAGGCCTGCCGTAGTCGAGGAGTCCCCGCATGATCCGGTCGATGCGGCGAGCTTCGCCCTCGGCGGACTCGAGAAGCTGCCGCGTCTCGGCGTCGCTACGCTTCCTGACGACTCCCAGGTATCCCATGATGGCGCCCAGCGGATTGCCGACCTCGTGCGCGATGCCGGCCGACAATCGACCGACCGACGCCATCTTCTCCGACTGGATGAGCTCGTTGCGCGCCATGGTCAACTCGCGGTTGGTGTCCTCCAGGGAGCGGACATTCTCGGCCAGGTCCATCTGGTGGCTGATGAGGCGCTCGGCCATCTCGTTCACGGAACCGGCAAGCCGCGATAGTTCCTCGGGCCCGTCGGTCGGCACACGCTCTTCGTAGGTCCCACCCGCGATCGCCTCCACGCCCCCTACCACTTCGTCGATCGGCTCCAGAACCCGCTCGCGGATGAGCCTCCGGCCGAACATCAAAAAGATTATCAGGTCGGCCACGATCAATGCGACCACGTAGGTCAGCGCCACGTTCGGATCGCTCGTCGCGGTGGAGATCAGCCGCACGCCCACAACCGCCACGAGCAGCGCCCCCGCGAACACGAGCGTGAACGCGGTGATCAGTTCCTGGCGAAGAGATCGTCGAGGGTTCACCAGCGGAGGATGCCACGTTGGCCCGCCCGGGGACAACCGGTCAGTCGCAAGCCGGCTGTCCGGCCACGGTCGCGGGCGGCACCGCCGCGGCGTCGCCGAAGAAGACCGCGCACCCCGACGGCGCCAACCGAGGGTGCCTGGCCGTCGATGACCAGCCGCTTCCCGTGGCCTCCAGGATCGCGAGGGTCACGCCGTCGCTGGGGATCACTTCCAACGTCGCGAGGTCGGCCGCGTACTGGTTCGCTTCGTTGAAATGTATCTCCTGCTGGACGGCGAGATTGCGCAGGTCGTGCCGGACCGTGGATCGCAGCGCCTCTTCGCCCGCTCCCCACAGCCGCGGAATCGCGATCGCGGCCAGCACGGCCAACACGACGATCACGGTGAGCAGCTCGATCAGCGAGTACCCGGTCGGGGCCGGGCACGAGGCTGACTCCTCGCCGGAGAAAGCCATCATGGCGTGTCATTCCAGGTCTGTGGGGGAATCGTTGGTCGAGCCGAAGATGGGGCAAGGACCAAGGATGGGAAAGCGATCGGGGGTGTCGGCGCCGGGCCCAGATGCGCGAAAGCGCGGAGCGGGATTTCTCCCGCCCCGCGCCAGCGAGGTCGTGCGAACTTCGTCAGACCTTAGACGTTGTCGCAGACGATCGAGCCCGAGCCGGCCGGCGCAGTGCCGTCCACCGGAGTCATCACGCCAGAGGCGTCGCCATTGGGACCCGAACCGTAGTAGACCACGCAGCCTTCGCCGGTGCCCAGCGCGCCGTGCGTCGATGTCGCGTTCCAGCCCTGCTGGTCGGCGCCGTTGATCGCGATGACCACGCCCTCGCTCAAAGCGAAGTCGTCCAGGTCAGCGGTCAGAGCGGTGTAGGTGTAATCCGGGGTCCCGTCGGCGTCGTTGTCAGACGCATAGAACAGGTCCTCGGCGGTGGCGAGGTTGCGCAGGTCGGCCTTCATGCTGGCCACATACGCCTTCTCGCGAGTCGCGCTGAACTT
Source organism: Gemmatimonadota bacterium (assembly GCA_039715185.1). Taxonomy (NCBI): domain Bacteria; kingdom Pseudomonadati; phylum Gemmatimonadota; species Gemmatimonadota bacterium. The sequence continues at coordinate 14,914 of JBDLIA010000014.1, read as the reverse complement.
CGGAATCGCGATCGCGGCCAGGATGCCGATGATCACGACTACGATGAGCAGCTCGATCAGGGTGAAGCCCTTCCGGTCCGTGAGCGACATTGCACGATCCTCACTGTTGTGTATTGGTACGAAAACGGACGACAAGCGGAAGGGCAAGCCCCGTTCCCTGGTGGCGCTTAGGTTATGAAGTGCTTAAACGACAGTCAATTACGAGTTTTCCACAGCGCGCCGACGGTAGCTGAAACCGCACCTGTTTTCTCGCAATGTGCAATCGCCTCGCACATTGCCGGCGCACATTTCTTCAGCTGTCCATGCCGTAGCGATTGAGCTTCCGATAGAGCGTCGAGGGATCGATACCGAGCACTTCCGCGGCCTTGGCCTTGTTGCCGTCTTCGGCCTGCAGCACCCAGAGGATATAGGCCTTTTCTATCGTTTCCAGGGTCGGGTTGGCAGCCGGCTTCTCGGAGACAATAGGTGCCGCCGGGGGCGTCTGGATACGATCGGGCAGCGCGCCGGCATCGATCGCATCGCCCCTGGTCAGGACGAAGGCGCGCTCCAGGGCGTTTTCCAGTTCTCGCACGTTGCCCGGCCAGTCGTAGGCCGCCAGCAAATCCAGACCGCGCTCGGTCACGCGGGCGGGCGCCGTTTCGGCCCCCTCGCCCATCTCCTTCAGGAAGTGCTCCACGAGCAACGGGATATCGTCGCGTCGATCGCGCAGGGACGGGAGGTGCATGGAGATCACGTTCAGACGGTAGTAGAGGTCGCTGCGGAACCCGCCCGAGCGGATTTCCTGCTCCAGATCGCGGTTCGTGGCGGCGATGATGCGGACGTCGATGTCCAGCGGCGCCGTCGCGCCCACGGGTACCACCTCACGTTCCTGGAGCGCGCGCAGGAGCTTCACCTGAAGCTGCGGCGACATCTCACCGATCTCGTCCAGGAAGAAGGTGCCCCCTTTGGCTGCAACCAGCAGTCCGTCCTTGTCCCGCACCGCCCCGGTGAAAGACCCCTTCACGTGCCCGAAGAGCTCCGACTCCAGGAGATTCTCCGGCAGCGCCGCGCAGTTCACGGACACGAAGGGCCCCTCGGCGCGATCCGACAGAGCGTGCACGTACCGAGCGATGATTTCCTTCCCCGTTCCGCTCTCCCCGGTGATCAACACGGTCGAGTCGGTGGGCGCCACCGTTTCGGAGAGCTTCAACACCTCGGCGAACGTCCGGTTCTTGCCCACGGGACGCTCGGCCGCCCTGCCGTCGCGACGCCGGATTTCCTTCTTGAGGGCGGTGTTCTCGCGCTTCAGCTCCCGGGTCTCGACGGCGCGCCTGCAGAGCGCCACCAGCTCGTCGTTGCTGAACGGCTTTTGCAGGTAGTAGAAGGCCCCCTGGTTGACCGCTTGGACGGCCGATTGCAGGGACGCCTGGGCGGTCATCAGGACCACCGGCATCTCAGCGTCGCGGTTCCGAACGTCGTCCAGCAGTTCGAGCCCCGACTTGCCCGGCATGCGTATGTCGCTGAGCACGAGGTCCGGAGTCAGGTCATCCAGCAGCTCCAGGGCGGCGCCGGCGGTCGACGCGGTATGCACCTCGAAGCCCTCTCCCTTGAGCAGTATCTGCAGCGTGTTCAGGATCGACGATTCGTCGTCGACGACCAGAATCTTCGGCTTCACGCTTCGCTCCCGTCCGTAGTCGGCAGGAAGACGGAGAACTCCGCCCCACCCAGTTCGCTTCGTCCCACCAGAATCATCCCGTCGTGCGCTTCCACCGCGCGATACACGACGGCCAGGCCCAGTCCCGAACCACCCTCACGCCTCGTGTAGAAGGGGTCGAACACCCTGTGCAGCTCGTCGTGCGAGATGCCGGGCCCGGAGTCCTCGACGGTGACACGCACCGCCTCTTCCAACTCGAAGCCCGGCGGTATCTCGGCGGACTCGGCGCGCCGCGCGGCGATGCGGACGCGCCCGCCGGATCCGGCGTACTGGAAAGCGTTCAGGATCAGGTTGAATACGGCGCGGTGCAGGAGGTCGACGTCGCCGAGCACCGGCAGCGGCTGGTCGGAGCCGCGCAGTTCGTGCTCGACCGATTCGGACGCGGGGTGGCTGCGACTCAACTCGATCGCCTCTGCGCACAGGCGCCCCATTTCCACCTCCACGCGCTCGCGGACCTCGACGCGACTGTATTCGATGAACTGCGAAAGCAGGCGACTCAGCCGATCGGACTCGTCCAGGACGAGGGTTCGCAAGGTCCCGCGGTCGGCGGCCGCGAGGCCGTCGCCCGTCAGCTGTTCCACCGCGCTTCGGATGGACGCCAGCGGATTCTTGATCTCGTGGGCCATCGACGCCGACAGCGCCGCGACCGCGCCCAGGCGCTCCGCGCGCACGTGAAGCTCTTCGGCCCGCTTGCCGTCGCTGATGTCCTGCAGCACGGCGGTGATCCAGGGCTCGCCATCCCGCTCCACAGTAGTCGTGCGCACGCCGAGCCAGGTGCCTCGCCGGGACCGCGCCTCGAACCAGCGCACCGGAGCGCCCCGCTTGGTCGAGCGACGCAGGGCACCGCCGAGCCCGTCGACGCGAGCGTCGAGCAGATCGATGACCGGCTCGTTCAGCCATTCCGCCGCCCTGATGTCCAGCATGGCTTCGGCGGCGGGGTTGGCGTATGCGAGTCGTCCGTGCCCGTCCAGCGTGAACACGCCGGTGTCGACCTCGCCCATGATCTCATCGGTCTCCAGTCGCAACTGGCGCAGCTCCGACTGGACCATCGACAGCGTGCGTCCTGTCCGCCGCAGTCGGTCTCCGAGAAAGCCCGTCGCCAGGGCCATCACCGCGAAGAGCGCTATTTGGAGCAACGCTCCCGCCGGCGGGGCGGCCGTGTACCACCACAGGATGTCGGTGAAATACAACAAGCTCGCCAGCGCTCCGATCAGGATGCCGCCCGGGATGGGCAGCAGCACCGAACCGGTGGCGATCACCAGGATGAACAGGGGCGCGAAGCTGCTGTCCGGACCGCCGGTGATGTGCACGATGCCGGCGACCATGAAGACGTCGAAGAGCACCTGCCCGTAGAGAAAGTTCCTGCCCAGCGGAGCGGCACGAACCAGGGCGTGCCAGACGCCGGCGCCGGTGACCGCGGCGGCCATGAGAAAGAGCAGCGTCGCGACCAGCGTATCCGCGGGGGCGGCGTTCTGCCAGACGATCAGGATCGCCAGGAAGATTCCAGCCGCCACCCCGATTCGAGCCAGGAAGACCCAGCGCAAGAGCGCGTACGGATTGATCAAATGCCGTTCTGTGCAGTGGGAGACGGGTCGAACATCGGCGAAGCGCTTGCAATCTGCAATATTCGCGCCTGGCACATCGCCTCGATCCTGGCGATCAGAACTGGTCGCAGGCGATCACCCCGTCGGCGGAGGGCGCGATTCCGGCGGTGGTCGAGATGGGGGCCGCGTCGCCGTAGTAGACCACGCACTCGTGGTCCGGAAGGCCGGGGTGGGTAGCGCGCCCGCTCCACCCCGTGGTGGACGCCTCGAGGACAGCGACGGAGATGCCGTCGGACGTGCCGAAGTCGGCCAGATCCGCGACGTTCGCCGCGTACGTGAACGCGTTGTCCGGATCCTCGTGGTGGATATCCTGGGCGATGGATAGGTTGCGCAGATCCGCCATCATGGCGGTGATCTGCGCCCGCGCCCGGGTCCCGGTGAACTTGGGAATGGCCAGCGCCGCCAGGATTCCCAGGATCACGACGACGATGAGTAGCTCTATGAGCGTGAAGCCCCTGCGTCCGAGCACGTACATTCTCCCCCCTCAGTCTCGGTTCCAGCGACTGCGATTCCGGGGGAGAGCCGCGGCGCCGGTCATGCAAGGCGCGTACCCGGCCACCGAACCTGCGAAACTATGAACGCCGCCGGGCCGGCGCGAGGAAGACGTCGCGGCCGGCGACGTGGCCGGACTCCCGTGGATCGCGCCCCGTGAGCGGAGTGCGTCGCGCCCTCCACGCCCTGCTCGCGGAGGCCGAAGCCCGCATCGACGGGTTCCGGGGGGCGGTCCGCCGCGCCGGCGGACGAGCGTCCGAGCTGGACATTCACTTGTACGGCGGTCACGGTAACGAGCGGCGGACGGTGCTGAGGGGGCGCGTCCTCGAGGCGCGACCGCTGCGGCCCGCCGGTCCCGACGACTCGGCGCTGCGCAACCTGGCGCGAGCCATCGCTCGTCTGGACAGCACGGAGGTAGGAGGGGCGCGGATCCGGCTCGTCTCCGGCGGCGCAAGCGCGGAGGTGGAGAGCGACGATGAGGGCTACTTCGAAGCCACCCTGACCACGCCCACCGGAAGCGGCCTTTGGCGCCGGGTGGAGGCATCCGTCCTGGCCGCTCCCGCTCCTTTTCGCGCGGGCGCGCGGGCGTCTGGACAGTATCAGGTGCCCGCGCCCGGCGTCGCCGCCGGGATCATCAGCGACCTGGACGACACGGTGCTGCGCACGGAGGCGACGAGCCTTCTGCGCATGGCGCGCCATACCTTTTTCGGCAACGCCCACACGCGCCAGGCGTTCCCCGGAGTCGGCGCCCTCTACCGCGGCCTCCGGGGCGACGCGGAGTCGCTTTCGCGACCGTTCTTCTACGTGTCCAGCAGCCCCTGGAACCTGTTCGATCTGCTCGTCAGATTCCTGGAGCTGAACCACATCCCGCGCGGCACCCTGCTGCTGAAGGACTACGGCCTCACCAGCGACCACCTCATCGCGGCCGATCACACGAAGCACAAGCTCGCCCACGTTCTGGCCATCCTGGACGCCCACCCCGGCCTGCGTTTCGTGCTCATGGGGGACAGCGGGCAGCACGACGCGGACGTGTACGCGGCTGCGGTCCGTGAGCGTCCCGGAAGAGTCCGGGCCGTGTGCATCCGCCGTGTCGCACGCCAGCGTGACGGGCTGGATCGAAGCCTGGCCGACATCGCGGCCGGCGGCGCGGCGGCGGTCGCGGGCGCCGATACACTGGCTCTGGCGCGCGGCCTCGCCGAGGCCGAGCTGATCTCCGCGGGCGTTGTGGAGGCGGTTGAGCGCGAGATGAAACGCGATCTGGACGACATCGGTCCTTCAAGTTAGCTTTTGAGGCTCTATGCGAGCCCCGCGTGTAGCGCGGTGGCCACGATCGCGTTCGCGCGCGCAATCCCGAATGGTGGAAGCATGGTAGAAGTCATCCTCAGTGAGAACGATCGCCTCGATTGGGCGCTCAAGCAGTTCCGGCGCAAGGTGATTCGCTCGGGCCTCTTCAAGGAGCTGAAGAAGCGTCGTTTCTACGAGAAGCCCAGCGAGGCGCGCAAGCGCAAGGCGGCCGCGGCTCGCAGGCGTAACGCCAGAGCCCGCCGACGGGCCCGCAGGACCTGAAACGGGGGCCCCGCTTAGAGCGGGCCCTGCAGACGCGGCGCGCCGCAGTCTTCGCGGCTCCGCGCTTCCCGGCACGACGTTATCGATAGAATCGGAGCAACGTGATATGAGCACGGCCACGGCCCCCCGCTCGTCCTCTCTCGCATCCCCCAATGAGCGCCCGCCGTTCAAGGTCCGCGACCTGGGCCTCGCCGAGCGCGGGAGGGCGGAGATCAGGCTCGCCGAGCACGAGATGCCTGGTCTCATGGCCCTGCGGGCGGAGCTGGCGGCGGATCGGCCCCTGGCCGGCGCCAAGATCATGGGGTCGCTGCACATGACGGTGCAGACCGCCGTGCTCATCGAGACGCTCCGACAACTCGGCGCGGACGTGCGCTGGGTCACCTGCAACATCTTCTCGACCCAGGATCACGCCGCGGCGGCGGTAGTCGTGGGGCCGAACGGTTCGGAGGCGGACCCGCGTGGCGTCCCCGTCTACGCGTGGAAGGGAGAAACCCTCGAGGAGTATTGGTGGGCCACTTCCGAGGCGCTTCTCTGGCCCGACGGGACCCCGCCCAACCTGCTGCTGGACGACGGCGGCGACGCGACGCTCCTGGTGCACAAGGGCGTCGAGTTCGAGCGCGCCGGCCGCGTACCCGATTTCGATCCCGACAACGAGCCCGAGGAGTGGGGGGTCATCCTGGACCTCCTGCGCGCCGAGCTGGCGCGCGACCCGGAGCGCTGGCAGCGCACGGCGGAAGCCCTCGCAGGCGTCAGCGAGGAAACCACCACCGGCGTGCACCGCCTCTACGAGATGGAGCGCGACGGGATCCTCTTGTTTCCGGCGATCAACGTCAACGACGCCGTTACCAAATCGAAGTTCGACAACATCTACGGCTGCCGGCACTCGGTAATCGACGGACTGAACCGGGCCACCGACGTCATGCTCGCGGGAAAGACCGCGGTGGTCTGCGGATACGGTGAGGTGGGCAAGGGCTGTGCTCAGGCCCTAAAGGGGCAAGGCTGCAAGGTAGTGGTGACCGAGATCGATCCGATTTGCGCGCTTCAGGCCGCCATGGAGGGCTTCGACGTCAAGCGCGTCGAGGACGTCGTGGAAACCGCCGACGTCTTCATCACGGCCACCGGGAACAAGGACGTGATCACGGTCGATCACATGGCGCGCATGAAGGACAAGGCCATCGTCGGTAACATCGGCCACTTCGACAACGAGATCGACATGGCCGGTCTGAAGAAATCGACCGAGCGCCGCCCGATCAAGCCCCAGTACGACGAGTTCGTCTTCCCCGACGGCCATGGGGTTCTGGTGCTTTCGGAGGGGCGCCTGCTGAACCTGGGCAACGCCACGGGTCACCCCAGCTTCGTCATGTCCGCGAGCTTCACCAATCAGGTGATGGCCCAGATCGAGCTACACCGGAACGCGGATACCTACGAGCGGAAGGTGTACGTGCTGCCCAAGGACCTGGACGAGCGGGTCGCGCGGCTGCACCTGGACCACCTGGACGTGCGCTTGACGGAGATGACCGAGGCGCAGTCGGAGTACATCGGGATTCCGAAGGAAGGGCCGTTCAAGCCGGATCACTACCGGTATTAGGCAGAGCCGGGCGAAGGCCTCAGGTACCGGCCTTCGAGAGGGTGACGAGCCGGCCGGGGTCCACGTCCCCCACGAGCGCCTGCTCGAGCGAGGGTTCCGACCACGTCACCAGCGACGGAGCCCCCTCAAGGCCGGTCTGGACCGAGGCGCTCCGCGCCGCCGTCCCCGCCCGCGGAATCAGGTAGTGGCTGACTTCACGTCCCTGCACGCGGTACAACACCATGGCCCCGCGCCGGCCCTCGACCAGGCAGATCTCCACGCCCTCGATCACCACGTCCGGCCCGGACAGGGGGCCGACGCCGATCCCCAACTCTTCGCGTAGGAAAGCGGCGACGCGCCCGGGATCGGCGGTGTCCAGCGCCCGCCCGGTGACCGCACGCCGGATGTAGTCCTCGACGAAGCCCTCTCCCCCCGGGCCCGGTCCGGCGGCGGGCATCCGCAGCGCGAGACCGGCCATCAACACTCCGAACAGGACCGCCGCCGTCAGCCCCGCGCCCCGCAGGCGGGAGCCGCGCGCGTCGCGCGTCATTCGGGCCCGTTCCCAGGCAAGCGCGTCGAAGACTCGTTCGCGAACCGCCCTGGGAGCCTTTTGCGTGCGCGCACGATCGTAGAGCTCGAGGAGCGCTCGCTCCTGGGTGAAATACGCCTGACAAGCAGCACACGAACGCACGTGGCGCTCGGCCGCGGCAACGCCGTCTCCGTGGAGGCGGGGGCGTTCCGGCGGCCACAGGCCCTGGCGGGCCTGTGCGCATTCCGTAGCGAGTTCGGGCTTCATCTTGCGATCGTTACTCCGGCGTGTGCCCTGCTTTGCGAGCGCGCGGTCCGACGCGCCCGACCAATCCGCTCAGCAGATCCTCCCGGCCCGCCAGCAGTTCGCGCAGCGCATCCACTTCAATACTGAGAACGTCGGCGGCGTCGGCGTGGTTCCAGCGTCGCAGCGTGACCAACCAGAGCGCGGCTCTGGCAGCCGGGCGCACACGCGCCGCCGCCGCGTTCAGGTCGGCCGCGCCCAAGGCCCGGAATGCTTCGGGGTCGTTGGCACCCCACCGCGCCCCGGGGCGCTGCCCCGCAGACGCCGGCGGCTCCCGCCGAGAATGGGGCTCGGCCGTCGAGCGGGCGTAGGTCCGGGCCAGGGCGGCCTCCAGCCAGCGCGTAGCGGCGCTCGACTCGACCGGGGCCGAGAACCTGCCCGCACGCGCATCCGTCACCGTTTCCACGACGAGGTCCGAAGCCGCCGCTTCGTTCCCCGCCGCCAAGAACAGCGCGCCGCCGTAAAGGCGATTCAATTCGCCGGAAACCAGTTCTTCGAAGGTCACGCTTTTCTACTCGTCCCTGAGACTGGGAGTTTGTCGAGGCCCACGCCCATGGAAACCCCATCGGACGCAGGATGGTTCGCCTCCCCGACGGGCGCGCGAACGCGCCGCGTCGCGTCCTTGTCCGCCTCCCGCACTAGAGACACTTTTCGTCATGGCCGACCGGCATTCTTCCAGCTCTTCGGACGCCCCTGGCGAATTCGTGGCCGTCGAGCGGCGCCGACCGCCTGGCAGGCTCGCCGACGACGACCGGCTGGCGGCGCTGCGCTCCAGCGGAGCGCTGGACGCCGTCGTCGACACGCGCTTCCGGCGCCTTTCCAGTTTCGCGGCCTCACTCCTCGACGCCCCGATCGCCTACGTGAGCCTGGTCGACGAGGAGAGCAGATTCTTCAGGGGCGCCCGGGGCCTGGCCGCGAGCGTCCGCCAGCGCGGCGCGCTGCCGATCTCCGAGACGCTCTGCGACCACGTGGCCAAGGCTGGCGAGACGCTGGCCATAGAGGACACGTCTACGCACCCGGTGACGCTCGCGCACCCGTCGCTCATGTCGGACGAGGTGAGCGCCTACCTGGGCGTTCCGATCGTGGAGCACGAGAGCGGCGAGGTGCTCGGCACGCTGTGCGTGATGGACCGGCGCAGCCGCCCCTGGAGTGACGCGCAGATTGCCGTACTCGAAGAAATAGCCGCCGCGGCCGCGAGCGAGATTCGTATCAGGGCGGCGGCCTCCCAGCTCGAGGAGTTGCACCGGGAGCAGCGGTTCCTGGCCGAGGTGGGAGGCGCGGCGGCGTCCTCGCTGGATCTGGCGGAACTCGCGGCGCGGGTGGTCGGGCTCGCCGTGGACCAGCTGGCCGACTGCGCCGCCCTCAAGCTCGCGGCCGGGGGCGTGACCACCTTGATGGCGGAACCGTCGGAACGGCTCGACCTGCTGCGCGCGCTGCTCGACGAAGCCACACCCGACGCGCTCCATGGCGGAGCCTCTCTCGTGATCGGCGAGTCGGGTCGAAGCGCCCGCATGGGCGAGTTCGCGCGCGAGCTCGGGATTCACAGCGCCCTGGTGGTCCCGGTGGCGTTCGCCGGAAAAACGGCCGGCGCGCTGTTGCTGGGCGCGTCGGACCCCGCGCGTTTCTACACGGAGGTGGACGCCCACCTCGCCGACGAGGTGGCGCGGCTCGTGGGTCTGGCCACGGAGAACGCGCGGCTCTTCGCGAGCGCGCAGGCAGCCGTCAGGGCACGCGACGACATGTTGTCGGTCGTGTCGCACGACCTGCGCAACCCGCTCGGCGTAATCAACATGGCGGTGCAGCTACTCCAGGGCGGCCTGGGCCGAACCTCCGAGGAGGACCTGGACAAGTACCTGGGCATGATTCGCCGGGCTGCCGACTCGGCCGTGGTGCTCGTGGCCGACCTGCTCGAAGTGGCCCGCCTGGAGGCGGGTCAGTACGAGTTGGTTCGGGGGCCGCTGGACGTCACCGGCCTGATCGGCGAGGTGCGCGACGCCCAGAGGCCGCTGGCCGGGGAGCGGGACGTGAAGCTGACCTTGGCCGTCACCGGCGACCCTCCGCAGCTTCAGGCAGACCGGGAGCGGCTCCTTCGGGTGTTCGGGAATCTGGTCGGAAACGCGCTGAAGTTCACCCCTCCCGGCGGGCGGATCACGCTGGGCGCCGCGGAGGAAGATGGCGGCGTTCGCTTCTTCGTGGCGGATACCGGGAGCGGGATCGCGACCGAACATCTGGACCGGCTCTTCACTCGCTTCTGGCAAGCCGATGCAGCCGATGAGAGGGGCGCCGGCCTGGGCCTGTCCATCGTGAAGGCCATCGTGGCCGCTCACGCCGGCCGCGTGTGGGCCGAGAGCAACGTGGGCGAGGGCACGACAATTCACTTCTGGTTGCCCGCGCGGAGCCAGGAGGCGGGGGGCGACGCCGCGGACGTCTAGCCAAGCGCTAGCGCGCCGCGTGGCGGGCCCGTATTCGGCGGGCGACGGCACCATCTACCGATGCCCGGAAAAAATTGAACGACATCGGCCCCGGAGGGGCGACCCGGACCGCGTCGCCGGCCTCGGGCGAATCGCCGCCCATGCCCCGCCGCACAGGCCCATCCGTCGGTCCGCACTGCGTAGGCGGCTACTTCCGTATCTCGGGTACGCGCGTTGCCCCTTCTCGGGGCGCATGGCACGCTTCGCCTCGCTGGACCCGGATACTCGACGCAAGCTCGAGATCGCGCTCGCCGTCTCTACCCAACGCGCCGAGGACGTCCACGTGCGTCAAGCGCTGGAGTTGCTGACGCACGCGCACGGACGGGTCCCTTTCGAACGCTCCCTGGCGATCCACGAACGCATCCACGGACTTCCCGCTGAGGCCGCCCGGGCGTTGCGAAAGCGGGTCCTGGCGGCCCTCGGCCAGGCCGACCTGCGGCCGGACGACTCGGCCGAGACCGGTCGCCGTAATGGACCTCTGGCGCGCATCCGACGCAGACTAAGGGGCAGGCGAGACGCCGAGCTGCGTCGCTGGGTGGAGTTTCACAAGGGGCGCACGGACCGTGACCTGGTCGAGGTACACGTGGACGCCATCGCGCGCGTGCTGCGGGCCGTCGCCGGCGGATCCTCGGTCGCCGACGCGGTGGATTGGTACGCCGAGGGACGGGGGTTGAGCGGGGCGATGCGGGACAACGTCTACCTGGCTGCGCTGGCCCGGCTGGACGACTCGGCGCGCGCGGGCGACGAAATCGACTTTGGGCCCTCCGAGTCCCCTCGGAAGAGGAAGGCCGGCGGCGGCAGCGCCGCCGCGAAGACGGAGGTCGAGCCGCGCTTCAAGGCCGTCGGCGACTGAGGACGGGGATCAGATCCGAGGCGGCGCCAGCTTCTCCCTGATCAGCCGGGCCAGCAGCAAGCGCTGACTCGTTCCCAGCGTCTCCATGCTCTCGCGGAACCGCTCGATCCGCTCCCTTTCCTGCAGATAGAACGACAGGTCGGGCTGTACGCGATTGGCCTCGCTGCACAGCGCGCGCAGGCGGAGGAGCGCCCGGGGATCGCCGAAACCGGAGTCCCGAACATCCCTCAATTCCCCGATGATACGCCGCAGCTCTGCCCTCCAGACGTCCGCGTCGCGTTCCATCTTCAGGTACATTTCCGCGTCACCGACCAGCAGCATTTCCAGAGCGGCCGCTTCCTCCTCCGTCAGATCTGCGCCGTGCTCGAGCTTGAGCGCGATGCGCAGGAAATCCTCCGCCAGCAGGGCCAGGAAGCTCTCGCGCGACACCTCGGTCAGCGTGTGGAGGCGCTCACCCAATCCCTCGCAGTAACCAACGCTGTCCGCGCTCAGACAGCGGCTGGCGGCCTCGATGGTCTCGTCCAGGGTGCGAGTCAGGGCGGCCACGTTGAGCATTCCGATCCTCCGTGATGTCCATAGCAGAGCGAGACGGTGTTGGGAGAATACGCCGAATGTCGGCCCCCGACCCGATTCGTGGCAAGAGAGCTGTGCAAGCGCCGACGCTCGAGACGTCCCCCCTTCCGCGCGGCTCGGTCTCGTCAATCGCTGACTCGACGCGCTCGCGCCAACCGGACATGGAGGATAGGACGATGAACCCGACCACACACTCGCGGCGTCTGCCGGCGGCGGCGCTCGCCGCGGCCCTCGCTGTCGGCACGTCGCCGGCTGCCGGCGCTGCATACTCGCAAGCACCGGGCGCGCAGGCGCCGACCACCCATCGGTCCACGGCCGCCGACCGCGACGCAGTGGCGATCACGGTCTACAACCAGAACTTCGGCCTGGTACGCGAGGTCCGCACAGTGGACATGGGTCGCGGACGGATCCAGCTGGAGTTCGCCGGCGTACCGTCCGCCGTGCAGACGGAGACGGTGCGCGTCCGACCCCTGGGCGGCGGTACCTTCCGGGTGCTCGAGCAGAACTACCTGTACGACCTCCTCAGCCCGCAGAAGCTGCTGGAGAAGTACGTCGGCCGTACGGTCACGGTGTACCGGTGGAACCGCGAGACCGAGCGCGAGGACGCGCTGGCGGCGGAGGTGCTGTCCGTCAACGGTGGCACCGTCCTGCGCATCGGTGACGAGATCACCTTCAACGCGCCCGGGCGCATCGCGTTTCCCGAAGTGCCCCGCGACCTGATCGCGAAACCCACTCTGCTGTGGCTGCTGGAGGGAGGCGCCGAGCGCCAACGGATAGAGGCGACCTACCTGACCCGCGGTCTCAACTGGAAGGCGGACTACGTGATGGTCGTCGACGAGGACGACGCCGGCGGGGACCTGAACGGCTGGGTGACCCTGACCAACGGCAGCGGCGCGACCTTCGAGAACGCGGAGCTCAAGCTGGTGGCCGGCGACGTGCAGCGGGTGGGAGAGCGTCGTTTTGAGCTGGACGGAATCCTGGCGCAAGCGCGCTCCGAGGTGGCCGACGCGACGTTTTCCGAACAGTCCTTCTTCGAGTATCACCTCTACACGCTGGGTCGCCCCACGACGCTCAAGAACAACGAGCAGAAGCAGGTCGCGCTGCTCGACGCCACGGGCTTCGCCCTGCGCAAACGACTGGTCTTCTACGGCGCCGCCCACTACTACCGCGGCTCCGTGGGCGAGGTGGTGTCGAATCAGAAGCTGGACGTCTTCCTGGAGTTCAAGAACTCCGCCCGCAATCGGCTCGGCATGCCGCTCCCGGCCGGCGTGGTCCGCGTCTACAAGGAGGACGGAAGCGGCGCCCAGCAGTTCATCGGCGAGGACCGCATCGACCACACACCGCGCGACGAGCTGGTGCGCATTCGCATGGGCGACGCGTTCGATGTGCGCGGGGACCGACGCCAGATGGACTATACCGTGATCAGCCACTGTGTCTCGGAGAGCACCTGGCGCATCGAGCTCCGCAACCACAAGGACAGCGCCGAGGAGATTCGGGTAGTCGAACCGGTCGGCGGCGATTGGGATATCCTGTCCTCCAGCCACGAGCCGGAGCGGCTGGACGCGCACACGTTCCGTTTCCACGTCGACGTGGCGCCTCGGGGAACCGAGATCGTGGAGTACCGGGTGCGCGTACGCTGGTGCTGATCGTCCCAGCGCCGGGCGCTCCGGGCGGCACCCGGGGCACCCCAAGAACGCGCCTGGGGTCGCGCGGGTCGGGTGCCCGCGCCGGCCCCACCCTCGCGTCCCTCCGCCGAGCGCCATAGACTGCGGCGCTGGTGCGCGTTCGGTTGGCGCAAAGCGGAGGTCGGAGGCGCGATGAAACCCACGGATGTATCGAACCCAGACTACTACCACCGGGTGGTCGACTGTCAGTGGGGATGCCCGGCGCACACCGATGTGCCGGAGTACATCCGCCTGATCGCCCAGGGGCGATACACCGAGTCCTACCTGGTCAACCGCGCCTCCAACGTCTTCCCCGGTATTCTGGGCCGCACCTGCGATCGACCGTGCGAGCCGGCCTGCCGCAGGACGCGCATCGACGGAGAGCCGGTCGCGATCTGCCGGTTGAAGAGGGTCGCCGCGGACCTGCGCGACGACATCTCCGAGCACCTGCCCCAGGCGCCCACCGTGCCCAACGGCAAGCGCGTGGCGCTGGTCGGCGCGGGGCCCGCCTCGCTCACCGTGTGCAACGACCTGATCCCGCTGGGCTACGAGTGCGTGATCTTCGAGAGATTGGACCGGCCCGGCGGCCTGATGCGGACCAACATTCCGGCTTTCCGGCTACCACCCGAAGTGCTGGACGAGGAAATCGACATGGTCCTCGACGCCGGCGTGGAGGTGCGCTACAGCACGCCCGTCGACAGCATGAGCTGGCTGCTGGACCAGGATTTCGACGCGGTGTTCGTCGGCTCCGGGGCCCCCAAGGGCAAGGAGCTCAGCCTGCCCGGGCGCCAGGAGGGGGCGGCCAACATCTACATCGGCATCGAGTGGCTGGAAGCGGTGCATTTCGAGCACGTGACGGAGATCGGCGAGCGCGTCCTGGTCATCGGCGTCGGCAACACCGCCATGGACTGCTGCCGGACATCGAAGCGGCTGGGCGGCACCGACATAAGGGTGATGGCGCGCAAATCACGGGAGTACTTCAAGGCCTCGTCATGGGAGCTGGAGGACGCCGAAGAGGAACTCGTCGAGATCATGGAGAACCACTCGCCCAAGCGGTTTCTCATCGAGGACGGTCGCCTGGTCGGAATGGAGTTCGAGATCGTGAGCTGGAGCCCCGGGGAGAACGGGCGCCTCGTAGCCACCGTGCACGATACGGTCACGATCCCGTGCGACGACGTGATTCTGGCCATCGGGCAGGAGACCGCCTTCCCCTGGATCGAGCGCGACATCGGCATCGAGTTCAACGACTGGGACATGCCGGAGGTCGATCGCACCACGTTCCAATGCACGCGCGAGGGGGTCTTCTTCGGCGGGGACGCCGCCTGGGGGCCGGAGAACATCATCTGGGCGGTCGAGCACGGGCACCAGGCCGCCATTTCCATCCACAACCTCTGCGGCGGCGTCTCCCTGACCGAGCGGCCTCCGCAAGGGATGAACCTCACCAGCGCCAAGCTGGGCATGTATGCCTGGCAGTACAGCAACGACTACAGCCCCGAGGAACGGGCGCGCATGGTCCACGTGGACCTCACCGAGCGATTCCGTGAGTTGGCGGTGGAGGTGGAGCTCGGCTTCGACCCCGCGCAAGCGGCGGCCGAGGTC
>JBDLIA010000013.1 GCA_039715185.1 Gemmatimonadota bacterium | reverse complement strand
AGCGGCAACACCTCGCTGAGCGCGTGCTCGCTGAAGCGGCTCTCGCTGACGATGAGCCCCGCCAGGAAAGCGCCCAGGGATACGCCGATGCCGGCCGCGGCCGCGAGCCACGCGGTGCCGAAGCAGATCGCGATGATCGTCAGCAGGAAGATGTCCGGCGAGCACGCCCGCGCCACGCGTTCCAGGAAGGGCGGCATCAGCCGGCGTGCCAGCACCAGCACGAACAGGATGATGCCGGCCGCCTCGCCAAGAGCGAGCAGTACCCCGCCTCCGCCCGAGTCGCCCGCGAGGGCGGGCAGCAGCAGCATCATCAGCACCACCGCCAGGTCCTGGAAGAGCAGGATCCCCAGCGCGGCCTGGCCTTCCGGGGTTCCGGTAGCGCCTCGATCCGACAGCAGCTTGAGCGCGATGACCGTGCTGCTGAGGGTGGCGAGCATGCCGGTGTACAGCGCGTCGCGCGCCGACACGCCGAAGGCCACCAGAATTCCAAAGACCGCCGCACCGGTGAGCAGCACCTGCATAGTTCCGCCACCGAAAATCAGCCGCCGGATGCGCGCCAGGCGCTCCAGGCTGAACTCGATGCCGATGGTGAAGAGAAGCAGGATCACGCCGATCTCGGCCGCCAGCTCGACCAGGTGCGGATCGGATACGAGGCCCAGGGAGTTGGGACCGATCAGCGCGCCCGTGAGCAGGAACCCGACCAGCGGCACGATGCCCAGGTACCTGTGGGCGACGTAGGCGACGGCGGCGCTGGCGCCGATGAGCAGCGTCAGGTCGCCGAGAAGAGGCAGTAGTGGATCCATCGTTTCCGTTTCCGAGTCGCTTTGGGGGGGGAGAGGATAGCCGACCTCGCCGTCGGGCTCCAGTGTTCCCGCGGCGCGGGCGCATTGACTCCCCGTGCGGAACGGTGAACGATGAGTGTACGATCGGTGGCCGGACGGTCCGGCCACCCCCGCCGCGCGTCCACTCGAGCTGGAATCGGGCCCATCAGATCGATTCTCGAACGCCTGCCGCTGATCGGGCGTACCGCCGATCTGGCAGAATTGCGTTCCGGACACGAGCGAGCGCTGGCCGGAGGCTTCGCGGGCACGCTCATCACCGGCCCCTCCGGTGTCGGCAAGAGCAGACTCCTGGCGGCCCTCGGGGAAGAAGCATCGGTGCGCGGCGAGGCCATTCAGTGTCGAGCCTACCCCATCGGCTCGTCGGTGCCCTACTCGCTCTTCGCGGACGGCTTCGTGCCGCTACTCAACGGCATGGATTCCCCCACCCTCAGTGTCCTCGCGCGCGGGCACCAGGGCCGGCTCTCGCACCTGTTCCCGGCGGTGGAAAACGGCGCGACCGCCTCCACCCCGGCGGACAAGACGCAACTCTTCTGGACGTTTGGCGAGTTCCTGCGCGCCTGGAGCGCGCGCCAGCCCGTCGTAGTTCTGCTCGACGACCTGCACTGGGCGGACGCCGCCTCGCTGGAGCTCTTCCACTTCCTGTGTCGACAGCTCAGCGACGAACCGGTGGCGTTCCTGGGCACCATCAACGACGACGAACGCGGCGCGCACCCCACGCTGCGTACGGTGCTGCGCTCGCTGGAGTCGCTGTCGCTCATCGACGAGCAGCCGCTCGCCCCGCTCAGCGCCGAGGGCGTGGCGAGTCTGGTACACCACGTTTTCAACGTCGATGAGTCGGTCACGGGCCGTTTCTCGTCCACGCTCTATGGCTGGACGCGCGGCAATCCGTTCTTCCTCCGGGAGACCCTCAGCGAGCTCGTGGACAGCGGGCGCCTGCGCCAAGAGGGAGGAAGCTGGATCGGCTGGGAGGTGGAAACTCCGGAGCTGCCGCGCTCCATACGCGAGGCGATCGACCTCCAACTGGAGCGGCTGTCCGACGCGGCGCGGTCGGTGGCCGACGTGGTCGCGGTGATCGGCACGGGCGCGGAGTTGCGCACCCTGCGAGCCGTGAGTGACCTCGCCGAGCCCGCTCTGGTGCGCGCGGTGGAGGAACTCCGCATGGCGGGCGTGCTCAGCGAGCACGGCCCTCCGGACAGGCCCGAGTACGACTTCCGTCATCCCATGCTCCGGCAAGTCCTGGAAGAGCGCATCGGCCTCGCCCGGAGGCAGCTCCTGCACGAGACCGTCGCGAGCGCCCTCGAGGCCCAATACGGCGAAGACGCCAGCGCGCACGCGGAAGAGCTCGCGCACCATTGGGTGCGCGCGAGCCAGGGCGACCCTTCGGTCGACGCCGTGCGCTACCTCAGCATCGCGGGCGAGCGGGCGCTCGCGCGGTTCGCCGATCGCGAGGCCGACCTGTTCCTGTCCGCCGCGCTCGAACAGTTCGAACGCCTCCACCCCGACGAACGGGGCACGCTGGGGGGCGCCGCGGGGCTGGCCTGGCTGCTGAGGCGTCTGGCGAGCGCGCGTCAGCACCGCGGCAACTACGCCGACGCAGCCGCGCTGCGGGAGCGCGCTTACGGGGAGCACGTCGCGGGCGGCGACGACCTGGGCGCCGCCAACGTCATGCGGCGTATCGGTCTCGCGCACTTCTGGGCCGGCCGCCAGGACGACGCCCTCGCGGCGTTCGGCAAGGCACTCGCCCACGCGACGACCGCGCGAGATGGCGCCGTCCTCGCCAGCGTGCGCCTGGCCGTGGGCGGTTGCCTTCAGGCGCTCGGGCGGGTCGCCGAGGCGCGGCAGGAGCTGGAGGCGGCGCTCGATACAGCGCTCGAGGCGGGCGCCGAGGATGTCGAAGCGAGGGTGAGGCGGGCCCTCCTGATCTTCCACACCATGTCGGGCCCACCCGACCTCGCGCGCGAGCACGGCACGCGCGCCCTCGAAATCTCCGAGGCGCGCGCCGACGCGCTCTCGATCTGCAAGTGCCACTGGGCGCTCGGAGTGCTCGAGGGGCTCACCGGCCACGCCCGGGTGTGCGCCGAGCACGTCGCGCGCGGGACGCGCCTGGCCGACGAGATGAACTCGCCCCTGCTGCGGCTGGCGCTGGACGAGGTGGCGATCGAGTGGGCGTTCAGCTCGGGCGACTGGGACACCGGCGTCGCGCTCGGGGAGCGCGCCATCGCGCTGGCCCGAACCCTGAACCAGCGCCGGCTGCTGCCCCGCCTGCTCGTGTGGACCGCGCTGATCTACCTGGGCCGGCACGACACCGAGCGCGCGAAGGCCTACCTGGACGAGGCCTGGCTGCTCGCCGGCGCGGACGACCCCACCTCGGCGCCCGACGTGCACAGCCTGATCGCGGTACACACCGGCATGGCAAACTACCACAGGACGCTCTGGCAGTGGGACGAGGCGATCGCGGTCGGCCGACGCGGGCTCGCGATCGCGGACCGGGTGGGCTTCACCGCCTGGGCTGTCCATCGACTCCTGCCGACGATCATCGAGGCGCACCTGTACAAGCACGACGCGGAGGGGGCCGAGCCGGAGCGCTTGCGACTGCGCACGGACGCCGAAGCCCTCGGGCACGCGCTGGGCTTGGCCTGGACGGAGACCGGCGACGCGTTGGTGGAGTGGCTGCGCGGGGACCTGCGGGCGGCCGCCGACATGTTGCGGGCGTCGGCCGAGCGGCTCGAGTCGGTGCCATTCGTGTGGGACGCTGCGCGCGTGCGGCGCCAACTGGCGGCGCGCCTGATCGACCTGGGCGAGAGGGACGAGGCGATCGCCGAGCTCAGGGCGGTGCACGACGTGTTCGCGCGGCTGGGAGCGCGCTTCGAGCTGGACAAGACCCGCGAGATGCTGCGCGAGCAGGGCGCCCGTCCCCCCACCCGGACCGCCGGGCGCAGCGGCGGAGCCCTCACCGGCCGGGAAACCCTGATCGTCCGGCTGGTGGCGCGCGGAGCGTCGAACAAAGCGATCGCCAAGGAGCTCGGAATCTCCCCCCGTACGGTGACCACCCACCTTTCCAACGTCTACCGTAAGCTGGACATTGCGGGTAGGAACGAGCTGGCGGCGCTCGCGCCCGTGGTCCTGGCGAGCGGCGAGGGCCCGATCGACCAACCCGGGACTTGACCGGGACCCACCGGCGCGCGTCAAATGCCTTCGGCGGATCGCTCGCCCCAGGCGCGCGCAGTTACCCAACAGGAGGAACGGAATGACCCAGCTCTGTCGCATTGGAACGTACGCCGCGGCCGTCGCACTGGCGGTCACTTTTGTGGCGCCCCGGCCGGGAGCCGCCCAGATAAAGGCCAGCGAGATCGGTTCGGTGACCCAGACCATCGACGGCACCGTGCTGACCGTGGAGTACTCACGACCGCAGGCGCGCGGCCGCTCGCCCCTGTTCGGCGGCCTCGTCGATTGGGGATACTTGTGGACGCCGGGGGCGAACTGGGCGACCACCGTCGAGGCGTCGGGCCCGATCGAGTTCGCCGGCAAGCTGCTTCCGGCCGGCAAGTACTCCATGTGGATGCAGGCGCAGCCGGAGGAATGGCTCGTCCACCTGCACCCGAATCCGCGCCTGTTCCACACGGGGGAGTACCCGGAGACCGACGAGTTCCAGATCAGCGTGCCGATCGCGCCGACGGAGGCGGACCACTACGCGGAGGTGCTGACGTTCTCCTTCCCGGCCGTGAGTCCCGACGGCGGCGTGCTCCGCATGCATTGGGGGAGCACGGCGATCGACGTGCCCGTCGGCGTGGAGCCCAGCTTGCTGGCGTTCACCATGTCCGAAGAGGAAATGGCCCCCTTCCTCGGTGCGTACGAGGGGCACACCAACTCCGCCGCGGGACCGCGCGACATGAAGCTGAGCATCGCCGCCCACGAGGGCCAGCTGCTGGCCACGATCCCGCAGTGGAGCAACGCGCAGTTCACGCTCATCCCGACCGCCCGTCCCGACCGCTTCAAGGTGGCCTGGCTACGCGACGGCAAGCTGTTCCAGGTCGAGGACGAGCCCATGATCTTCGCAATGGAAGAGGGCACGGCAACCAGCGCGGTGATCATCGGCATCCGCAACCAGCCCTGGTTCGAGCTGGAGAGGATCGAGTAGGACGACGACCCGTGGGCGGCCGAGAACTCAACCTCAGGAGGAGTCGAATGCCCAGAGGCAGCGTGGCGAAGTGGGGTGCGCTGGCGGCCATCGCAACCGCCGGCCTCGGCGCCGACCTGGCCGCCCAGGTGAAAGCCAGCGAGCGATCGACCATCACACAAGTGGTCAACGGGACGCGCATCGAGGTGGACTACGCGCGCCCGCAGGCGCGCGGCCGCGATCCGCTGTTCGGAGGGGTGGTGCACTGGGGCGAGGTGTGGACGCCCGGCGCCAACATGGCCACTACGCTCGAGGTGGACCAAGCGGTGGAGCTGGACGGCCACCCTCTGGAGGCGGGCAAGTACTCCTTGTGGCTGATCCCCCAGCCCGACGGCTGGACCTTGGTCGTGAGCAGCGAGCCGCGGCTATTCCACACGGTTCATCCGCAGGCGGACACCTACGTGGCGGAGTACGCCGTCTCGCCGGGGGAGGGAGACTTCGCGGAGGTGCTCACGTTCGACTTCCCGGTGGTGAGGCCGGACCACGCCACCCTGCGGCTGCGTTGGGGCACGATGTCGATCCCATTCCGCCTCGACGTGCCCGCTTGGGAGCCCTATGACCTGGACCGCGAGGACTGGTCCCGGTACGAGGGCACCTACCAGATGGCGTCCTACGACGGAGGCGAGAGGTCGGTCATCCGCGTATGGGCTGGTGAGGAGTACCTGGAAGGATCCTGGGCCGGGGTCTCCGATGAAGGAGAGGTGGACGAAGACGCGTGGGGATTCCAGCTGGTCCCGCTGGGCCTACACGCGTTCCTGCTCGGCCACTATCGGGATGGAGAGCTGGTCGGCACGGAAGACGGTCACATGCTCTTCGTGCCCGGCGAGGGCGATCAGTTGGCCCTCGAGTTGCGTGGCTTCGGTGACGACGGGGAGGAGATCGTTATGTCGCGGGGTGCGCGCTCGGAGTAGGCCGTCAGCCCGTAGGCCGCCATTCCTCGAGCGCGCGCCGCGCCTCATCGAGTTGCGGCAGGTCCGGATCGGCGTCCCGCCACATGCGCAGGAACGCCTCGTACTGTTCGCGCGCCTTGTCGCGGTCGCCGATCTCGGCGTACAGCGCCCCCAGCCGGTAGGCGCCGTAGGCCTTGAAGCTGTTCAGCCAGGTGGTGCGGAAGTAGCGGATCGCCTCGCGCGGGCGGCCGGCTTCCGCGTGGGTCTCGGCGAGCAGCCAGCGCACCCAGTGGTCGGGCCCGCGCTTCCTCCCCTGCACGGCCTCGAGCGCGCGGCGCGCCTCGTCCAGCTGCCCGCGCCGCAGGCTAGCGTAGCCGGAGATGACGGCCTCGATGGTCTCGCCGACGCCCACTGAGATCGTGTCGCCCGACGTTCGGTGCTGCTCGATTCCGGCCCGGATGGTGTCGAGGATCTCACTGTGCAGCGCCCAGTCACCCCTGTCTACCGCGCGCATCGCGACCGGCAGCAAGCATTGACCCGGGTCGTTACGGGTGTGGCTTCGGCAACCCGGCAGAGACACCCATTGCTCCAACTCGGCCTCATCCAGGGTGCGCACGGTTCGATCGATCAGGTACGCCGTGTGCGCCCTGTCACCTATGGCTAGCGGGTCCTCCCGGAGCATGCGCAGCGCCTCCTCGACCCTTCCCTGAGCCACGAAGCTCATCGCCCGGAATCCGCCCCCTCGCCACTCGGTCGCGTCGAACGCGTCGGTGAGCGCGTGCTGCGCGTCCAGCGCGGTCATCTGCCAGTCCAGGTTGCTGAAAAGCTCCTCTACGACATGGGGATCCCCGGCGAGGGCGCTCGCCAGCGCCGCCTGGCGCTGCGCGCTGTCGCCCACGAACGCCGGCACGGCGATGGGCAGATACCGCCGGACGCGGTCGCCCGCGATGCGCTCGTATTCGGCGAGCAGCCCGAAAGCCTCGATGGTGTCGTCGACCGCGATCGCCATCTCGATGAGGTGGATGTAGTAGGGCGCGAAGGACGGATCGAGCGCCACGGCGCGCTGGAAGGCGTCGATGCCCTCCGAGGGCTCGGCGAACACCGCGCGCCGGTTGTGCACGTACACCTCGCCCAGGAGCGCCCACGCATCGGGGTCGTCGGGGTAGCGACGCACG
This sequence comes from Gemmatimonadota bacterium, assembly GCA_039715185.1. Taxonomy (NCBI): domain Bacteria; kingdom Pseudomonadati; phylum Gemmatimonadota; species Gemmatimonadota bacterium. Next base: position 42,935 of record JBDLIA010000013.1, on the reverse strand, counting down.
GCGGCACGCGCGCGTTCCAGCGCGTCCGCCGCGCCGCCCTGGAACGCTTGGGTCACCGCGAGCAGCTCCGCCTCCCGCTTGGGGAGCCGGTCGGCGTGTCGCGCCGCCTGCGCGCGCGCTTCGACGCCCTGGAAGTTCAGGTAGTCCTGCCCGCTGGCCCACGCCTCGGCGTGCGACTGGCGCAGCAGAGCCAGCGCGAACGTCGAGTCTTCGTCGGCCGCCGCGCTGAAGCGGACAGCGGCCCCGCGAAAATCCGAGCGCCGCAGCAGGCTCTCGCCCTCCAGGTACTCCTGCAAGGCGGGCAGCGACGACGTCGTGATGCTGGCGACGCGGGTCGGCGCGATCACGCCCCGCCCGCGGTTCTCTTCCAGCAGGTCGCGCATGATGTCGACCGACAGCCGATCGACCAGGGCCAGCACCTCACCGGGGCTACCCTCGGCTCGCCCGCGAGACACCACCGACCCGCTACCCAGGTCGTAGACGTCGCCGGAGATTCGTACGCTTCCCGCCACGGAAACGGCATTTCCGACGAGCGCGTAGCGGGCCCCGGTGGCGCGCGCGGCGGCCAACGCGGTCGCCAGATCCGCCGCCCCCTCGGCGCCCACCACCCGCTCCCAGCGCGACAGCACGGTTCGGCTGTCGATCGCGCGGAAGCCTCCCACGCCGTCGAGGCTGGTGGCGAAGAGATCCATCATGCCCTCGCGCCAGACATCGGCGTCCTCACCGCTGACCGTGAAGGGAACGACGGCGATACCCGCGGGCGCTTCGCCGGCCACCGCCTCCGCGGGACCCAGGTCCGGGCGTGCGCCGCTCATCAGCGCCCACACCCCCACCGCGGCCAACAGCGTGACGAGCGCCGCGAATCCTCCCATGAGCGCGCGACCCCAGGTGAGGTGAGGCAGCTTGCCCCGGGCGATGCTCTCCTTGACGTCGCCCAGGGAAACCTCCCAGGACCCGGGCACATCTCCGCGCTCTTCGAGCTGGTCGGTCAGCGGATTGGACTGCACCCACGCGGTGGCGAGGATGATGACGAGCCCGATGAGCAGCAGCAGGACGGTCACGGGCGAGACCCACGGGGGCAGCGCCAGCGCGTCCTCGAGCACGTCGGCCAGTTGCAGGATTACCCAACTCGCGCCCAGGTACATTACGATGACCTGGACGAGTCGGCCGCGTCGCAGACGTTCCCAGATTGGCTTCATGGCAGCCAACCTATATGCGACCAAACGGGGTCGAAAGTGACAGTGCCGCGCCGCCCGCCCCGCATAATCCCAGGAGTTTCGGCATGTCAGTCGGCTTTTCGAGGCGCCCTACGACGCGCGCTTGCGCCCGCGGACCGGTCCGCGCCCTGTCCGCCTCCGCGCTGGCGCTCGTGCTCGCCGCGTGTGGGGGCCAAGCGGAGCCCGCCCCGACGCCCAGCGAGCCCGCTCCGCGCGCGCCCGATCTCACCAGGATCGACGGGCCCGTGCTCGCCCTGCTGGAAGGGTCAGCCCGCGTTCCGGTGGTGATCCTGATGCGCACCCAGGTCGCGCCCGGCCCCGGCGGGCTGGGGGACTTCGCCCGCGAGAACGCCGGCGCCGCGCGCTCGAGCCTGCGCTCCCTCGTGTCCGAACGCCTGAAAACCGCGGCCTACGCGGAACACGCCGAGCTCCGCGCACTGCTCGACCTGAGCGCGGAGACGGAGACGCTGTGGATCGTCAACGCGGTCGTGGGCGACCTGCTTCCGGACGAGGTCCTCGCCGCGTCCGCGTCAGACCTGGTCCGTTACATCTACCTGGGCGACGGCTCGATACGCCGCGACGGCCCGGGCCAACTGCGCGCGACGCTGTCGCCGCCGGCCTCGCGGGCGGCCTTCTCGGTGGGCGGCCGCAAGGTGGACTGGAACCTCGTGGACGTGGGCGCGCGCCGGGTGTGGGAGGACTTCGGGGCAACGGGCGAGGGGGTCGTGGTGGCGATGCTCGATTGGGGCATCAACTACACGCACGAGGACCTGCGCGACAACATCTGGACCAACCCGGGCGAGATTCCCTCCAACGGCGTCGACGACGACGGCAACGGCTACACGGACGACTACTACGGCTTCGACTTCGGCTCTGGGGCCGCCGAGACGTGGACCACCGGCACGCCCCACGGCACCTGGACGTCGGGCATCGTCGCGGGCGACGGCACGGGGGGTACCGTGACGGGCGTTGCGCCTCGCGCGCGGCTGATGAGCCTGGTCCCGGGCAGCACCGTCGCGACCCTGGCGGCGATCCAGTACGCCGTGGTGCACGGCGCCGACGTGATCAACATGAGCTTCAGCCGGCCGGGGCTGGAGAACGTACGCGGGCTGTGGAGGCTGGCGGCCGATCACGCCACCGCGGCCGGCGTCCTCCTGGTGTCGGGCGCCGGAAACTTCCGCACCAGGGCCACCGTGCCCGAGCAACTGCGCGTGCCCGAGGACATTCCGTCGGTGGTCGCCGCCGGCGGCGTGGACCAGGACCTACAGGTCGCGCCCTTTAGCAGCATGGGCCCGGTCAGCTGGTCCGGCGTCGCGCTCTACGGGGATCACGCGACGCTGGTGAAGCCCGACGTCGCGGGCTTCCCCGGCCCCGGATACGCGCTACTGGATCCCTCGGGCAGCGGCTACCTGGATCCGAACACCAGCGTGAGGGGCAACTCCTTCAGCGGCCCGCACGCGGCCGGCGTAGCCGCGCTCGTCATGTCTGCGAACCCGGAGCTGCCCGCTTGGGAGGTGGGGCGCATCCTACAGGAGACGGCGCGGGACGTGGCTCCTGCCGGCCGCGACAACGACACCGGCGAGGGCCTGCTGGACGCTTACGCGGCGGTGCGGGAGGCGCTGGGGCAGTAGCACAGTCGCCTACGTAGAAACACGCCGCCTCCTACGTACTCCCGCCGCCACACCTCAGTCCCCGCCAGCCGCAGCTTGCAGGTGAGGACGGCAGCGCCACCCGACCGGGACGGAGCACTCGATGTCTGAGAACCGCCAAACAACAATGGAGCGCAAGACCACCGTGGGAGGTCTCCCCACCCTGACGAGGGAGATACCCCACAGACGGATGAGAGTCGGGTCGTATCATGGAGTCAGCAAGGACTCGGTCCCGCCGGAGTTTGCCCCCCTCGAACCTGCGCCCAGCGCCCCGCTCAGTCGGACTCGTCACTGGTCGACACCAGAATGGAGGTAGCCATGGGCGATGTCTACCTGGGCCTCGATGTCGGCTCGACCACCGTCAAGCTGGTAGTGCTCGACGAGAACGGCGCCCTGCTCTCGCACCAGTACCGCCGCTCTCACGGAAACCCTCGTCAGACAGTCCTCGACGCCAGTCGGGTCCTGCCCAGGGACTTTCCCGACGCGACCGTCCGCGGCGTGGGCCTGACCGGCTCGGGCGGGGAACGCATCAAACGGCTCATCGGAGGCTTTCACGCCAACGAGCTCGTGACTCAAGCGCGGGCCGTGGGCGAATACCACCCGGAGGCGCGCACGGTCATCGAGATCGGGGGCCAGGACAGCAAGTTCCTCTCCCTCCAGTGGGACGAGAACAGCCGACAGATGGTGCTGGTGGACTTCGCCATGAACGCCCTCTGCGCTGCGGGCACGGGATCATTCCTCGACCAGCAAGCCGAAAGGCTGGGCATCGAGATCGACGGCGAATTCGCCCGTATCGCGTTGGCCGCCGAAACGCCCGCCCGCATCGCGGGGCGCTGCACCGTGTTCGCCAAGTCGGACATGATCCACCTCCAGCAAGAAGGGACCCCACTATCCGAGATCCTGGCCGGGCTGTGCCTGGCTTTGGCGCGCAACTTCAAGACGATCATCGGGAAGGGGAAATCCTTCGTACCGCCAATCCTCTTTCAGGGCGGGGTCGCGTTCAACGACGCGGTCACCCGTGCCTTCGAAAGCGTGCTGCGTCTGGAGCCGGGCGGGCTGATCATTCCCGAGCACCGGGATCAGATGGCGGCGATCGGAGCGGCCCTGACGGTCAGGGACGAGACCCGTGAAGGCCGCGTCCAAGCGTTTCATGGCTTCGAGCCGCTCGAGGAGTTCCTGCGATCAGGGAAGACGGAGGAGCGCAGCCTGGCGCCGTTGTCTCTTCCCGTCTACAACGCCGGCGGGCAGGGTTGGAGGTCGATACTCAACGGACAGCAACCGGCCATTCCCACCTATATGGGCGTGGACGTCGGCTCATTGAGCACGAACATCGTGTTGATAGACGACGACGATCGAGTGCTTGCGCGGCGTTATCTGCCAACGGCCGGAAGGCCATTGGAAGCGGTCCAACGAGGACTCGCCGAGGTCGACGAGGAGGTCGGCGAGCACGTGCGCGTCCTGGCGGTGGGGGCGACCGGCTCCGGCCGGTATCTGACCGGCCACTATGTCGGTGCCGACGTGATCCGGAACGAGATCACCTCGCAGGCGCGAGCCGCCGCGGCCACGGATCCCGAAGTGGACACCATCTTCGAGATCGGTGGTCAGGACAGCAAGTACATCCGCATGCACCACGGTGCTGTCGTGGATTTCGCGATGAACAACGCCTGTGCGGCAGGTACCGGCTCCTTCCTGGAGGAGCAGGCCGACCGCCTCCAGATTTCCATAAGAGATGACTTCGAACAACTGGCCGGCCATGCCCCGGCGCCCGCCTGCCTCGGTGAGCGCTGCACCGTGTTCATGGAGTCCGACCTGGTGCACCACCAGCAACGTGGCGCATCGGTCGAGAATCTCACGGCGGGTCTCGCCTACTCCATCGTCAACAACTACCTGAATCGCGTCGTCAACACGCGGCCGATAGGCAACCGGATCTTTTTCCAGGGCGGCGTGGCTTCGAACGCGAGTGTCGCGGCGGCCTTCGAGTCGGTGACGGGCCGCTCCATCACCGTCCCGGCCCACAACGACGTCACGGGCGCGATCGGCGCGGCCATCCTGGCACGAGAGGAAATGGAGAGTCGCGGTCCGGGCGCAGGAACCACGTTCCGTGGTTTCGACCTGGCCAACTACGCCTACGACTCGGAAGTGTTCGTATGTAAGGCCTGCCCCAACCTCTGCGAGGTGAAGAAGGTGGTGATCGGCGACGATCCGCCGATCTTCTATGGCGCGCGTTGCGACAAGTTCGAAGAGGCCGGCCGCGCGAAGGTGGGTCTGCACCATGCGATCCCCGACCTGTTCGGCGAGCGCTCGGACATGCTCTTCGCCGGCTACGATGACTCCAGGCCTCGGACGCTCGGCAGGCCACGGGTCGGACTCCCCCGAGCCCTCATCTTCCACGATCTCTTCCCCTACTGGTGGCGCTTCTTTCAGGACCTGGACATGGACCTGATCCTGTCCGAGGTCACCAATCCGGACATCATCAGGTACACGCAGCAGAGCGCCGCAGCGGAGACGTGCTTTCCGGTAAAGCTCATGTTCGGGCACGTCATGGATCTGCTGGGGCGGGACCTGGACTTCGTCTTCCTGCCGAGCATCATCGATCGCGAGAACACGGCGCCCGGGCAGATCCGGAATCACTACTGCCCATACATTCCGGCTGCGCCCGAGATGGTGATGGCCCACCTGGACATCGAGAAGCACGGGCCTCGTCCGATCAAATTCCCGCTGCACATGATGCAGACGCATTCGCGAAAGCGGGAGTTGCGGCCGCTGGCCGAGCAGCTGGGGATTCCGATCCGGCGCGTCATGAAAGCGGCGCACGAAGGCGCCAGGGCCCAGGAGGATTTCTACGCAAGGGTTCGGAGCCGCGGCGCGGAGGTGTTGAGCTCGTTGGGGTCGGGGCCCCCGGCGGTGGTCATCGTAGGCCGGCCCTACAACAGTTGTGACCCGGGAGTCTGTCAGGACCTTCCGCTCAAGCTGCGAAAGCTGGGGGTGTTGCCCATTCCGATGGACTTCCTTCCGCTCGCGTCCGTGGACGTTACCGAAGTTCACAATGACATGTTCTGGCGAAGCGGACAGGACATCCTGGCCGCGGCGAAGATCATCGCCGCCGACGAACGTTTGCAGGCAATCTACCTGACGAGCTTCAACTGCGGCCCCGACTCGTTCATCATCAGCTTCTTCCGGCGGATGATGGGCTCCAAGCCGTTCCTCGAGCTCGAGGTCGATGACCATACGGCCGAGGCCGGGATCGTGACCCGATGTGAGGCTTTTCTCGACAGTCTCAACATCTCGGCTGGGGTGGGATCGTGAAGACGCGGGTCGAGCCGGGCACCGATATCGTCTTCATTCCTTACATGTCCGATCACGCCAGGCCCGTGGCCGCGGCCATGCGGGGTATGGGCATCGCCGCCCAGGTTCTGCCGCCACCGGACCAGGAGTCCATGAACATTGGGCTGGGTCTGTGCCACGGACGTGAGTGCCTCCCCTGCTTCCTCTGCACGGGCGACATGTTGAGGAAATGCCGGGAGCCCGGATTCGACCGGAACCGTGCGGTGTTCTTCATGCCCGCCGGGCCCGGTCCGTGCCGGTTCGGCCAGGTCAGCGTGCTGCAGAGGCAGATCCTCGCCGAGGAAGGACTCGCCGAGGTTCGTCTGGTTTCCCCGGGAACGGACGACTCCTACTCGATGTTCGGCGACGATCCCACTACCCTGCGCAAACGCGCCTGGCAAGCCATCGTCGCGGCCGATCTTCTGGCCAAGGTCCTCCACGAGCATCGCCCGTACGAGCTGGCGCCCGGCTCGGCGGACGCGGCGTACGCGGCCTGCCTGGACCGCATCGAGACGGCGGCCGAGGCGGGCTGCGAAGACCATCTCGTCGAGGCGATGGCCTGGACGGCCGACCGCTTCTCCGAGCTTCCCATCGATCGTTCCGAGCCCCGCCCTCTGATCGCGGTAATGGGCGAGATCTACCTGATGCTGAGCGAGCCGGCCAACACTCGAGTAGTACGGGCCATCGAGAGCGTCGGCGGTGAGGTGATCCTGGGTACCTTCATGGATTATCTCCACTTCGTCGATTGGAGGCGCATGGACCTATCGCGCCGTTTCGGCAACTATCTGGAGTTTTTCAAGGGCTTCCTGTCGGATACCTACCAGACCCGGGCCGAGGACCGGCTCACCAAACCCCTGCACAAGGTACTCCGGCATCCTCGCGAGGAGTCGATTCCGAAGGCCATGGCGCGCCTGGACCCGCACTACGAGACGGTGCTCGGTACCGAAGCCGTGCTCACCATGGCCCGGTGCCTGGACCTGGCCCAGCACGGGCTGAGTGGGGTCGTCAACGTCCTTCCATTCTCATGCATGCCGGGCACCGTCGTTTCGAGCATGGCACCGCGGATTCGCGAGCAGATGGACCAGATCCCGTGGCTGGATATCGCCTACGACGGACAGGAAGAGACCAACGTCATGACGCGATTGGAAGCGTTCATTCACCAAGCACTGCAATTCCATCGGCGGGTGGTGCTCACCCGCGACTGAGCGAGCCGGAGCCGAGCGCACCCACGAGGAAGGGAGGAACACATGAGTTTCGGACGCCACCAACCCCTGCCGGCGCTGCTCGCCGTACCACTTTTGTTCTCCCTCTTCGGATGCTCGATGAAGGAAGTGGCGGTTAACGCCCTGGCCAACTCGCTTTCCGAGGACGGCACGAGCGTCTACCTGAGCGACGACGACCCCCTCTTGGTTGCGGAGGCTTTGCCGTTCAGCCTCAAGATGATGGAGTCGTTGCTGCAGAGTACTCCCGAACACGAAGGTCTTCTGATTGCGACAGCGTCCGGCTTCGTCCAATACACGCACGCCTTCGTGCTACGTCCGGCCATCGCTGTCGAGGCTGAGGACTACGACACGGCCCGCGAGGGCCGGGCCCGCTCCAAGAAGCTGTTTCTCCGGGCCAACCGTTACGCCAAACGTGCAGTGGAGGTGCGCCACCCCGGAGCAGCGCAAGGGCTGATCCACGACCTCGAGGCGACCCTCGCCGAGTTCGATCGCGACGACGTCCCGGCCATGTATTGGCTGGCGATCTCGCTGGGGTCCGCGATCTCCGTCGATAAGAGCGACATGTCGTTGGTCGCCGACCTCCCGATCGTGCACGGTCTCATCGAGCGTGCCCTCGAGTTGGACGAGTCCTGGAACGACGGTGCCATTCACGAGCGCTTGATCGCGCTGCGGTCAGCCCCGGGATCAGACGGAACGGACGGCGAGGCACGATCCGAATACCACTTCCGGCGCGCCATGGAGCTCAACGGCGGGCGATCGATCGGACCGCTGGTTGCCATGGCCGAGTCTGTCTGCATCCAGCAGCAGAACATCGGGCGGTTCCGAACCCTTCTGCAGCAGGCGATCGAATTCGATGTAACCGCGTATCCAGAGCTCCGCCTCCCCAACACCCTGGCACAGCAGCACGCCGCTTGGCTCATCACCCGGGAGGAAGAGCTGTTCTTCTCGACCGTGGCGGCGAGCCGCTGAGAAGGAGCACACATGTCACTCCAACGGCATGCTTACCGGAGTTGGCGGCGGCTCGCGCTATGGGCGGCCATGCCGCTGATCGCTGCCTTGTACGCCGGTCTCGTCGGGTTCGAACCTGCACGGCGGGATACGCCACCTCCGCTTGGAGACACGCTCGTCATCAGACTTGCAACGCTGGCGCCCAACGGGTCGGCGTGGCATGAGATCCTGAAGGAGATGTCCGCGCGCTGGCGTGAGGCGAGCGGAGGATTGGTGACGTTGCGTATCTACCCGGGTGGAGTCGCCGGGGAGGAAGAGGACATCCTTCGCAGAATCGGCGAAGGGCAGCTGCAGGCGGGGTCGCTGTCGTTGGCCGGGCTCAGTCGGATCACCCCCCAGGTGTATGTGTTGGCCATACCCATGGCCATGAAATCCTGGGATGACCTGGCTCGGGTTCGCGAGGTGATGCAGCCTCGCCTCGAAGCCGTCTTTGCCGAGAAGGGGTATGTCCTCCTCAACTGGGGTGACATCGGTTGGGTTCGCTTCTTCTTGCCCAAACCCGATCCGAGCCTCGACGCAGTACGGGAGTACAGGTTCGTGGCCTGGGCGGACGACAGCGCGGTCGACCTCTGGAAGGACTCGGGATTCCGCAGTGTCTATCTGGAACTGGCCGATGTGCTGCCGGGCCTCGAGGAGTCGCGCATCGACGCGATAGGTACGACGCCCCTGTTCATGCTGGCGAACCGATGGTATCCGCTCATCCCGTTTATGGTCGAGATGCCATGGGCACCGCTGGTCGGCGCAACGCTGATCGACCGGGAAACGTGGACCCGCATCCCGTCCGAGCTCCGTCCCGAGCTGCTGCGGATCGCGCATGAAGCAGGTGAGCGGATGCAGGCCGAGATACAGCGGATGGAGGTCGATGCGGTGGCGGCTATGGAAGCTCGAGGCCTAGAAGTCATCCACCCGGATCCCGAGCAGCTGCAGGAATGGCGGCGGTTCTTCGAAGAAGGATATCCGGCCCTGAGGGGACCCCTGGTTCCGGAAGAGTGGTTCGACGAGGTGCTGCGCCTGACCGGGAATCCGGGCTAGCCGGGGCTGCTGGTTGTGTCGACGCGCGCCCGCTATGCCGCGGCGCTCGCGGACCTGGAGTGCTTGCCGATCCTGGGCGACGCCCGGGGGAAGACCTACTTCGTGATGGAGGGCCGAAGGACGTGAGAATCTGACACGTCCGGATGCGTCGACTTCTCCAGGGGCGGCCAGTGGAGTTCCGCCCGAACACCGGTTCGACACCCTTCTCCCAACCCCATCCTCTGCCTACGTACTTGCGCGCGCCCTCCTACGTAGGCCGCTCGGTTTTCCTCTGCCGCTGCCGAGCGCAACGTGGAGCATGTCAGCGCGCCGGCCGACTCCGGGGGGAGACTTGCTCTCTTGTTGGTCCTCAATAATCGATGTATACTCATCAAATGGCATTTCCGAAGTATCACCCGCCGGCGCTGCCCTGTGCCTGCTCCGCCCTGCGGCAGGCCACCCGCGCGGTCTCCCGCCACTACGAGGCGTGCCTGGCGCCGGCGGGCGTCACCGTAACGCAGTACTCGATTCTGCGATATCTGCAGCGAGAGGGCGCTTCACCGCTTCGTCGCGTCGCGGACGCGCTGGAGCTGGAGCGCACATCGCTCTACAGGGCGATGGCAACGCTGGAGCGGGATGGCCTGGTCGAGTCGCGGGTTGACCCGGAGGACGCGCGCGTAAAGCAGGCAGAGCTGACCGAAACCGGGGGCCGAAAGATCCTCGAGACCCTTCCGCACTGGCGTCGCGCCCAGGAGTCGTTTCTGGCCGCGGTGGGCGACGTCGAGTGGACCACGGTCGCCAGCCGCCTCGAAGATCTCCGCGAGAGCATGGCGGAGAATCCGCTCTTAGAAGGGCAGCTCCGCGTAGCGGAGCGCTAGAAAGCCGGCGGTAGAGCAGCCCCTATCCCGTTCACACCGACTCTCGGACCAAGTGCAATGACCCGTTCTCGCGTTTTCCTTCTCGTCGCCGCCGCCGTCGCCGCTTCCCTGGCTCTGGCCTGGAACGCAAATCGATCTCCTTCCGCCACGGGATCGCCCGTCGAGTTGGAGCTCCTGCAATACATCGCCGACAGCACGGCTTTTCACGTCAACTCGGTCGTCATCGCGGGACCCACGGAGGCCGTCCTCATCGACGCGCAGTATCTCGTCGAGGACGCCCGACGTGTTGCAGACCAGATCGAGGCGACCGGCAAGCGGCTCAAGGCCGTCTTCATCACGCACCCCGACCACGACCACTTCGCGGGCGCCGCGGCGATCGTGGAGCGGTTCCCCGGCACGCCCGTGTACATGACCGCGGCCGCGATCGAGCACTTCGACGAAAAGGGGCGGGCGGATTTCCAGGGCGACAAGTCCCGGCGGGGTGAGCAGTTGGCGGACAGCGTCGTCACCCCGGAGCTGCTCCGCTCGACCACGCTCACGGTCGATGGCGAAGCGGTGGAGATCATTGCGGACCTGCAGGGGGACGTGATGGAGCCGGTGAACAGCGTGGTCTGGATCCCCTCGCTGCGCACCCTCATTGCCAGCGACCTCGTCTTCAACGGCGTTCACGCGTGGCTCGGCGTCTCCAATGAGGAAACGCGGGAGGCGTGGCGTGATGACCTTCGGGATCTCGCCGAGCGCGGACCTGCAACGGTCATAGCCGGGCACAAACCGACGCTCGACACGCCCGATGGACCGGAGGTTCTTCAGACCATGATCGAGTACCTGACCGATTTCGACGCGCACCTGACGGCCTCGAGCGACGGGCCCGAGCTCGCCGAGAAGATGCGGCAGGCGTATCCATGGAAAGTGGCGGGGCTGCTGAACTACTCCGCCGGGGTCGCGTTCAGCGACCGAACAGAGCCATGAGCTGAGGCAACCTGCGAGGGTCATGCCCAGCCCCCGGCGGCGCCTACGTAGCCCTCCCCCGCCGCCTACGTACTCTCCCGACCCACATCAGAGCCGGAAAAGGAGCCTGGATCGGGGCGCTGGCCGGCTTCGGAGCGGGAGCGCTATTGGGGTTGGCCGCCTCGTCGGCTAGTGAGGCCGCGGTCACGGCCTTCAGCCTTGGAACGGAGACGGACAGCTCCAATGAAGTGCTCGACGCCGCCATCTACGGCTTGGGTGGAGCCGCCGCGGGCGCGCTCGTCGGCGTCGCCATCGGAGCCATGTCGAAGTCGGAGCGCTGGACCGATGTGCCGAGGCAGCGCTGGAGTCTGTCCGTGGGCGCGCGGCGAGGCATCCAGGTCGGGGTGCGATTCGCGCTCTGACGCTGCGCGCGCTACCCGGGCTGGACGCGCGTCCAACCCCAAGCCGTGCGGACCGGACCCCCGGCCGTTGTCGGATCGCGGATCACCATCGCGGCGAGCGTTGACCAGGTAGCCGTTGACCGCCTCCCCAGACTCACTGAAGCACGACACGCACCGGGAGTCCCGGTGAGCCGTTTCGCCCTCTTTTTCCGCTTCTTCCTGTGAACGGACCAGCGGCCGCCGTTGCCGCCGCAGGACAGAGGGGCTCCGCAATGCACTTCAAATAAGGAGAGCGAAATGCTGCACCACACGGGAAGGGACGGTCGAACGGCTTTCGGCGCCGTTGGGCCAACCGCAATTCTGCTCGCCGCCCTGCTGGCTGCGGGCTGCGGGGAAACGGCCACGTCGCCGCTCTCTTCCGAGGTGACGGGCGCGACCTTCGCCGCTTCCCCGAACAGCGGGGCGGTAGTCAGCTCCGATGTCATCACCATCGCTGGGCCTCAGCCCAACATTCAGGGAACCACGGTAGCCAAGTGTGTCAACGGCGGGACGCAAATCAACGTTCACATGACCGGTCTGCAGCCCAAAGCCCTGTATACGATCTGGATCGTAGAACTCGAGTCACCGGGCTTCGCCGTTGCCGGGTTCGACGCCATCATCGGCCTCGGTGCTCTGGGCAACCAGACTCCTGCGGGTCCAAACGACGGATACAAGAATGTGTTCAGGGCTTCCACCAGCGGCGTGGGACAGATCACCAAATACCATCCGGCCGGTCCGGAATCCGTCTTTGGCGAAGCCCCATCCTGCCTGACGGATCCGGCTCTCCTGTTCGAATTTCACGTGGTCGGGAACATTCACGCCGATGGATTGGCGTGGGGTCCCGTGCCATGGCCCGGCTTCCCCGCCCCTGAGCCGCCCGAGTTCGGGTTCGACGAGTTCGCGTTCATTATCACGAACTGACTGCGTGGGGATCTGAACACCCCCGGTTCGAATCGCACCTATTCCTCGCAACGCGGGCTCAGCTCTCATGCCGGGCCCGCGCTGCCGCCCACCTGTGGATCTACTTCCACCCGGCTCACGTGCCTCCCTCCTCCACGGAACCCGAGCGCTAGAAGCTCGGGGTCAAGCCAGGCATCGAACACGTCCACCCGTGAGTCGGCGATGTTACTGAGCTCCTTGCTCCTCCTTCATGAGGTTTCCTTCCTGCGAAGTCGCTGGACCACGATCCCATAGCATGCGATCCAGTCGATCCAGTCGGCTCTCCCAAGACTCGCGTGTTTCCATGAGCCAGGCCTGCGCCTCGACCAGCTGAAACGGCTCACCCGGGGCGAGGAAGCCGCGACTCTACAAGGGCAAACTCGGCCGGCGGAGAGCCGCCTTCGCGCCCGCCGTATTAGTCCACAGGGACTCTTCGGTCTATCTTTCGACTCTCGAACGACAAGCCGCTTGCGTGCGCAGTGTAACCTCATGCATTCCGAACCCGACATCAGTGGGCTGTGGTGCGAAGCGAGGAGTGGCGATCGTGACGCCTTCGATCAGGTCGTGTCGCTCGTCTACGAGGAACTCCGCGTTCTCGCGCATGCCAGGCTGGCGGGTGAGCGCCCCGACCACACGCTCAATACCACCGCCTTGGTCCACGAGGCGTATCTGCGGCTTCTGGACGCTCGCGACGTGGATTTCCGCGATCGGGCTCACTTTCTGGCGCTGGCCTCGCGGATGATGCGGCGAGTGCTCGTGGACTATGCCCGCCGCCGCGGTGCCGCCAAGCGTGGAGGCGGCTGGGTCGAGCTCGAGCTTCAGGATGAGCGAGTATTGAGTGAACCGAGCGCCGTGGCCATCGAGGAGCTCGACCGCGCGCTGACGCTCCTGGAGGAGGTCAGCCCCCGGCGCAGCCAGCTTCTCGAGCAGCGCTATTTCGGCGGCTTGAAGCTGGAAGAGTGCGCCGAGGCCCTCGACGTATCGTTGGCAACGGTGAAACGGGAGCTCCGCTCGGCTCGAGCCTGGCTCGCTCGGGTCCTGTTCCCGGAAGTGAACGGCGCGGCCGACAGCGAGGCATCTCCATGAGGCCCGACCGCTGGCAAGAGGCTCTGGCCCTGTTCGAGGAGGTCGTGGCTCTCGAGCCCGAGGATCGGGCGGTCCGCCTCGCAGCGGTATCGAACAGCGACCCCGAGCTCTACGCGGGGATCGAGGCGCTCGTCGTCGCCGATCAGAGGGCTGATCGCCTGTTGGGTCCGTTCGAAGAGCTCTTTGGCCACCCGGGCCTGGGTGCAATCACACCGCAGGATGGCGACGTAACCCTCTTGGAGGTCGAGGATCTCATTGGTCAGACGGTTTCCAGGTACAGAGTGCTGAAGCGACTCGGGGCGGGCGGGATGGGCGTGGTCTATCTTGCCGAAGACCCGGATCTCGGCCGGACGGTCGCGCTCAAGTTCCTACCCGCCCACTGGGCCCATCATCCCACCGTGAGAGAGCGGTTCCTCCGCGAGGCGCGGGCCGCGGCCGCCTTGGACCATCCGAACATCTGCACCATCTACGAGGTCGGCGAGGCGGAAAGAGGTCGGCCGTTCATCGCGATGGCCTTCTACGAGGGCGAGACCGTCCGAGAGAAGATCGAGCGCGGCCCGCTCGAGGTGGAGGAGGCGCTGGACCTCACGCGGCAGACCGCACGAGGGCTCAACGCGGCTCACGACGCGGGGCTGATTCACCGCGACATCAAGCCCGCGAATCTGATCGTCACCGACGGCGGGGTGCTCAAGATCCTCGACTTCGGGCTGGCGAAAACGGACCAGATCACCTTGACGATGGGTGACATGCAGGTCGGCACGCCGGCCTACATGTCGCCCGAGCAGACCCGTGGTGAAGAGGTGGACGAGAGCACCGACCTCTGGTCGCTGGGCGCGGTGCTCTACGAGATGCTGACCGGCCGACAGCCGTTCCGCGGAGGGCTCTCCAGCACGGTGATCCATTCGATACGGAACGACGAGGCAGAGCACCCGGGCCGGCTTCGCGACGGTCTGCCCGACGACGTCGAAGCGCTCGTGCTCGAACTGCTGAGCAAGGATCCCGCGGCGCGCTCCGGCGGCTTGCGGAGACTCGGGGAGCAGGCGCCTGGGCAGCGGACGCCCAGGCTGGGCGTAGCGACGACCGCGATCGGCATGATTCTCGTCGTCGCGGCGGTCGCCGCAGGATACGTCGCAACACGCGCTCCGGGCCCCGTACCCGCCGCCGACGCGGGCCGGAGCGCGGCTGACGGCGCCGCGGCGGTCACCGGCGTGGCCCCGAGCCGACCGTCCATCGCCGTGCTTCCAGTGGAGAATACCAGCGGACTCGAAGAAGAGGCCCGCTTCGCAGCGGGCTTTCACGATGAGGTGTTGACGCAACTCGGAAAGATCCGTTCGCTCGATATCAAGTCGCGTAGGTCCGTGCTCAGGTACCGGGACGCAACGGTGGATCTGGCTACCCTGGGCGAGGAAATCGGCGCCAGGTACATTGTGGAAAGCGCAGTCCACCGGGTCGCTGGCAGGATCAGGATCGACGTGGGGCTCTTCGAGGCGCGCACGAACGAGCGGATTTGGGGCAATTCGTACGACCGCGAGCTCACCGTGGGCAATACGCTCGACATCCAGCGAGACATTGCTGTCCGAGTCGCGACATCGCTTGGGGCTGAAGTGCTTCCGGCAGAAGAGGCTCAACTCCGCGTCCAGGCACCGGAGAACATGCAGGCGTACGAGCACTATCTCGACGGTCTCTTCCACCTGCGTGCGCTCACGCTCGAGGGGAGGGATCCCGTGGCAGTGCACCAACGAGCCATTGAGAGCCTGAGCGCAGCGATCTCTCTCGCACCCGACTGGGCACCTCCCTACGCAACTCTGGGTCGCATATATTATTATCGGGCGGCCTGGGGGTTGGAGCCCAGACTGGATTTCACGAGGTCGCGGGACGCTGTTGACGCCGCACTCCGACTCGACAGCCTCCATGCCCCGGCGTGGGCGGCGCTCGCCTTTGTCCTTCACGCCTGGGAGCGCGATTTCGAAGGTTCCGAAGAAGCCTATCGACGCGCGCAGGTGCTCGGGTCGCCGCTGCGCTTCGGGCACGCTCTTCTGCTCCAGTCATGGGGCCGGTTCCCCGAGAGCATCGATGCCTTCCGGAAGAGCGTCTCTTATGATCCCTGGTCGTACAACCTCCAACTGCGGTTCGGCGAAGCGCTCCTATGTGCGGGGGAGTACGAGGAGGCGATCGACCAGTTGAAACGGGTGCTCTCGAGCCTGGACAGCGACTACGTGCGAGGGCAGTTGGCGTACGCGTATCTGAAAGCTGGACGAAGAGAGGAGGGGCTCGCCGAGTTGGCCGGGCTAACCCGCCGAGGCGTGTCGAACAACAGGATCGCACTGGGTTACGCGCTCGCGGGGAGAACCGAGCTCGCGAGGGCGCTGCTGGCAGAGGGCGAACGACGCTATCCGCCGCATTTTGCTAGGGCCACCTGGACTGTCGCCGCCGCCATCGAGCTGGGAGAGCGCGAACGCGCGCTCGATTACCTGGAGTGGGCCGTGAACGAACATCACCCGAGGCATCTGCTGAACGTGCAGTGCCTGGAGGAGGTCAGGAGCCTGTCGGGCGATCCGCGGTACGAGCGGGTGCTTGATCGGGTCGGCTTTCCGGACTGAAGGCGCCAGGAGCGGCTGCAAGCTCGACATCCGTCGAAATCCCTCTTTGCAACGCAATACGTCAGCCGGCGCTTCGCTCCGCTGGCTCGATCGCAGTCACGTCGGTAGCGTCGGGGCCGTACAGAGCGCCCCAGAGATCATAGTCGCTCTGTAGGCCCATCCAGACATCGGCCGACGTCCCGAGGAACTTCGACAGCCGTGCTGCGGTGTCCGGCGAGATGCCGCGCCGACCGTTCACGATCTCACTCAACCGCGGACGCGAGATCCCTAGCCGCTCGGCGGCCTTGCTGACGCTGAGCCCCATCGGCTCGATCCAGTCCAGGTACAGAAACTCGCCCGGATGGGTCGGGCGGCGGTACTTCGGCAGTCGGGTCATTTGCTGCCTCCTGCGGCATCATAATGTGTTACCAATCGTCAAGGGCGTTGCGGGGCTTCTTCTCTTACCCTCAAGCTGACGGCCGGACTCGAACCGGCGACCTGCCGCTTACAAGGCAGAATCCGCGCATCAGCCGGACACCGGATCGCGCTCAACCATGCGGTATTTCGGGTTTGCTTCGCCCACCAGCGTCCGTGCGCGTCCGTGCGGTTTTGTCACCGTTTCTGTCACCGCTCCTTGAGCCAGGCGCCCGCTGTTGAGGCCAAGGCGAAGAACTCCTGGGCAAGGTCAGGCTCATCGTCTATGTAATAAAGTCGCAGGTCGTGAGCGCACTCGATCCACTCCCGCAGTGTCTGTTCAGCGGAATCCTCGTCCACGGGAGTCTGCACTGGCCGAGGGCGGGGTGGCATACACGAAAGGAGGAAGTCGTGCCCTAGCCGGGACAGCACTGCGCTGCCCGAGCTCGGCGGCTTTTCGCGCGAAGATAAACTCCAAAATTGATGACCGTAGTAGCGCGAGTCACGCGCCCGCTCACGCTCGACCAACTCCTCGACTGCCTCACTAATCTCTCGAAATCGCTCTGTCGCTCTTGTCCCAAGTTCAACCAGGCCGAGTCTCCTAAGGTTGTGGAGGGATAGCCCAAAATCGCGCGTGCTGACATCGCCCAAGGGCTCTGGCTGGCCACCTACGTATACTGCCCCGCCTCGTGGCCACCCGAATCGAATAAAGACGCCATTCAACACCCTGGCGTCAAACGGCGACAGCTGTCTTAGAATCTCAACGTAGGAGGCCGACATCGTCTCCGGTGCCTCAACCGTGAGAGATGTCGCCAGAAGCGACGCCCACATTTCCCGGAGAGTCTCGTCTTCCGCGAGACTGGCAGCCTCTAGCAGTGGGACGAGCCGCTGCGCCGGTATCGACGCCAGATCCGAGACGGGGGACTCTCCCACAATTTCCCTGCCTCTCTGAACCACCGCCATCGCGTTTGCCTTTCGCTTTTCGCGAAGGTCGCGAACGTAATCGGCGAGGAGCTCACCCGTTTGCTTCGTGACGGGATCGAGCAGATTGCGGGCAAGATCGGTGACCAACTCAAGAGCCTGCGGGACCGCAGTTTCGCGAACAGCCTCTGCCAACGGTCCTAGATTCTTGGTCTCACCTGACACGGTTCAGTCTCGGGGGCAATAGCGCGCTTACGCCTCGGACGCGAGGAGGACGAACGCAATCTCCTGCCATGCGGCAGCCAAGGGCAAGCCTCAGTTCGACTCGGCCGATACCGTATCACCGCCGGGGGAGGCTTCACCTTAGCGGCCAGCCGTTCCCGGAACTCGTTCGTGACGAACGCGCTGTCGGATGTGGGCACTTGAGCTGTCCGGTCCTTGATGCGTGACCGCCTCGCCTGCAACATGGAGAATCTCGGTAGGACTCGATTCGAGTCCTCTGGAAAGGAAGGGAGGGAGGGAAACCACGTGAGCAGACCTGCACTTGCTCTACTCGTCGCCCTCGCCGCCTGCGCAACCTTGGGCGTCGCCGCTGGCCCAGGACGCGTTGTGACGCCGGCCGACGCCGAGAGGTGGGGTTGCGACTACGAGGAAGTGATGGCCATGACGGAGAACGCCAAGCAGAACGCCTCATCGTCGGACCGTTACTTCGTTCCACAACCCGAATGGACTGCCTGCCAGGTCCTGGCAACCGTCGGGGCACCGAATGACGTAGACTCGCAGAGCGTCGCTGGCCGCAGAAGTGTTTCATGGTGGTTCCGGTCCGGCTACGACTCGCACTTGGTGTCCCTCGTGTCCACCGACAGGTGCGACGCGCGGGATACGTCACCGGCGGTGACTGACACGACGCTGATGGCGCGCATAGACCGAGCCCTCGCCGGGGCGACGTGCAGTCCGTGGGTGGTTGATTACGTGGGTTGGTGACCCGTTACGGTTCTTCGGTAGGGCCGCGATTGGCTTGTTGAGCACAGGACTGGTTGCACCGAATCTAAGCCCCATATGGATCACTCAACACGACTGGCACGAGTGGGGTCCCGAGACACCGGCCCCGAGCAGCGCGTGGCTCACCCAAACCCCGGACGTTGCACTTCAACCTTGAGGTCATGCAGACTACCCACTGCTCGGAGGACCCCTAGGCGCCAAAGCAGCATCAGCGAGCGCCGTTTCCGTCGAACCAGCTCATGGCTACCCCACGGGCGACCTCGGCATGGGCGGGAGGAAGTCCATCGGAGCCATCAAGCGTGCGTCTTCGCCCCCGGCGGTATTCGACCTGTACAGAGGACGTTCTTCCTCCTACGTCGAACTCGAGCACTTGAACCAATGCCGAATCAGTATCGGTTCCTGCGATTGGCACGATATAGTACCCTATTCCGCTAGCTTCCCTCGCCAACCTCTCGACTGAAGCCGGGTCCGCGACATTAGCTAGCCTTTGCATATAGAGGTCGAGTGGCCAATGCTTCTGATACCGAAGGCTCTCAGGAGCCATGCCGGCCGCAATGGCTTGATCTCTTACCGCTCTGTCGTAATTCCCTTGCCTCCTCCAGCCGTCAAGAAATGTGACAACGGCGGCAATGACAATCACGGCGATCACGACGCCCATCGATCTCTTCATAGTTCGGTGTTGCTAGAGGTCACGCCGTATCCAATCCGCCAGTTGGAATCGGAGATCGGAATTGATAGACAGTATCGAACCCGTCTTCGAGAACTGTACGTTAGCATCTAGGCCAGCGCCATGCGCCGATCCTACGAAGCCTAGCCGGACATCTTCGATACTGCAGCCCGCTCGGCAAATGCCCGGTAGCTCGCGGCCGATAGCAACCGCAGAGCCGGTTAGGTGTCCCCCTACCCCTCTAAACGCGAGATTGAGAGAAGCCGTGTAGTGACGCGCAGGGGTTTCGTCGTCTACAAGCTCACTTCGAAAACCAGAATTGCCAAACCGCACGGTCGCTCGCTTGCTGGGGAGGAAATCTCCTGGCTCAATTCCAGCAAGTGCCTCCGCTAGCAAACCCACAAACTCGGCATCAGACGAAGCGCGTGCCGCGAGGCTCTCAACAAACTTGGCAAAGAGTTCACAATCGCTCTGAGCCTCCTGGTCCTCTTCCTCACACAGCCCGAACGGATCCGTGAACTGAGCGGGCGCGTTGCCCGAGTAAGCATAGAGGTTGATACCACCAGCGTGCCCGATGGGATCCTCCTGGAGAAACCGACCCGTGAAAGCATCATAGTATCGGTTCCGAAAGAAGGATATCTCGGGCGCGTCGGACTGAGTCGACCGACTTAACGCGAAGCCTTCGCTTGCGACGATCGCGCCGGCCTGCTGGCCGAACCTCGACCAGGTGCCGCCGATCTCGTTCGCCTTGCAGTCGGCGCCGTTCGCGGCGCTTTGGTAGCTGACGAGTCGTCCGCCCCGTGTGATATACTCTGCGGCTGTGCTGTTGCCCGAACACGTAATGTTGAGCGGAAGGAAGACAACCAGCGGGTCGTCCGTACCGGGGCCTTGGAGGAACTCGACCCCCACGAACTCGATCACGTTGTCGCCGTCGTAGAAGGTCCAATCGAGCGCGCCGTTCTTGTTCCAGGCGACTCGCCGACCCAATCCGTCATAGTGATAGGCCGTCGTAAACTTTGCCGCGTTGAGCGGGGAAAGACTGCCGCAGGCCGCGACATCGGGGAAAGGCTCGCTGGAGCAGTCTGCATTGGTCGGTTTCTGGATGATCAGGCGACCAGCAGGATCGTAGTAGAAATCATTCGCCACCCACTTGTCGGTCCACCTCCAGTGCTCGCGTATCTGGTTTCCGTTGTGGTCATAGCGGTACAGTTTCTGCCAAACTGCTTGACCGTTTAGGTAGAAATCACGGCGATCGAGCCGATTCGACCCGGGCACGAGCACGTTCAACGTCGAATCATGACTGATTTGCGCCGGGAATTTCTTCTCCCACTCCCGATTGCCGTTGTAATCGTAACGAAACTGACTTTTCTCGACGTCCCCGGCAAACTCAAGTTGCTTGAGGTACAACGTTGTACGACCACCGCCATCGTACTCCCAGTCATGGAGAAACGTTTGCGATCCGGCGACGGTCTCGCGCTCCTCCATGTACTCCATCTCGTCGGCGGAGCTGAACGTGCGGTCGTCGTCTGCGATCGTCCGGGTGGGACTCTGCGCCAATAGCTTGGCCAGTCTTCCGCCGGAGTCGTAGCGGAACTTGGCCCAAGAGCCGCTGGGCAGATGTACACTGTCCTGCCGACCCAGGTTGTCCCAGGAGAAGCTCACGGAACCCGCCTCCCACGTCCAATTGATCGTAGGCAGCATCGTGGCGGACGGATAACTGATCTCAGACAGGCTTCCGTCGACCGGATCGTGGCTGTAGGTGTACGTTCGCCACTCGGTCTGCAGCGTTTCGCGTGCGCCGGCCCGGTTGTAGGAGTAGCGCAAGCCCTTCCCCGGGTTATTGCCAAGCTTCAAGTAGGTGGAGTCGAACTCAAGCGCGCCCTGTTTGTTGTAGGTTCGAGTGATGATCGCGGCCCGATTCTCGATCCGAATCGCGTTGCCCATTACGTCGTAGTCGATCGTGAGCGTGTCAACGGGAATCAAGATCTGGCCTACGGAGGTTGGATCTGCGAGCAAGTCGGACACATCGTCCTTGTAAACGGTGTCGTGCTCGTCGGCGTCGTCGATGGTCACGGCTCCGATCCGCTGTGTGCGCGGCCGGTTCAGCCGATCGTACACCGTCCAGACGGAATCGCCTTGACGGTCGATCGTCTTCGTAAGGTTGTTCGCCTCATCGTAGAAGTACTGCTCGACCTTGGCGAACTCGTCAGTCATGGTCTCCTGCATCCCCCGCGGATGGTACGTCCAGGTCCGCTCGACATTGTTCGGGTCGGTTAGCGACCGCCGGTTGCCATCGTCGTCGTAGAGGAAGTGCGTCGTGAGCAGGTTCGTGTTCGGTATCACGACCGACGCGGAACGCTGCCAATTCATGTCATCGTAGTCGAAGGTCGTGACACGGCCTCCCGGACGCGTAGACACCTCGGCGTTGCCGGCGTTGTCGTACTCGTAGGATGTGGTTCGGCCGTCGAACGAAACGCTCTCAAGGTTGAACGTAACAGGCGCATACCCGAACGTACTGACCTGATCGATGGGACTGCTCGTCTGGGTCGTAGGGTTCCAGGTCGGCACATCGTGTTCGGTAATCGTCTCGACCAAGCCATAGGACCCGTACGTGTAGGATCCGTATGTAAAGGTCGTCTTGCTAGTCGGGCTCGCCGGGTCTCCGACTAGCACCTCGTTCAGCGTGCCGTCCAGATTGTAGCCGTAATGTTGCACGACTCGGTCGGTGGCGGTCAGGGGTGAGCTGATTTCGCTCGGCGCTGCCGGCGCGTTCGGATCCTCGTATTTGTAGATGATCGAGTCGGTACCAGCACTATGCGTTGAGTCGATGCCCGCGACGAGCCGCATCCGGCTGTCGTAGCTGTTCTTGCGAACCGCGCCGTTGGGCGTCGCGACGCGAATCGGGAGGAGAGGCGCGGCGCCGTGATAGGCCACCGTCGTAGCGTGCCCGTACGCATTGACAACTCTTGTGACCGCCCCGAGCCGGTTCGTGTAGAACTCGGCGACATCCGCGCTGTCCGTCCGAGGATCATCGATCTCGAGCACGGTGTCCGTCGCCGTAGCCGCCGTGTTTCCGCTCGGCGCCAGCGCAAGTCCCCTACTCGCCAGCGGTTTGAAAGTCGTAACGGAGAGCGGTAGACCCGGCAGCGTGTCCTTGAATAATAGCGGCGTGGGACCGTGGTAGGCGTACCGTGTCTCGTGGCCGCGCCGGCTCGTCCGCCCGACGAGGCGGTGGTTGTCGTAATCGAAGGTGATCTTCTTCGTGACAATGAACCCGGGGTCCAGCACGTCGACCAGGTCGCCGCTCGCGTTCACGGTCGCGTTGAGTTGCCGCACGATCGGGTCGTTCACATAGTCGAGGTTGCCCGCCGCGTCATAGCTGAAAGCATACCGTTTGTCCGACTCCCAGGGTGAGACCCGGATCTGGTTCAGCTTGTAGCCTGTTGTGCCCACGTACGTGTACTCGACAACGTTGCCAACGCGGTCGGTCACCCACCGCTGCCTGCCCTCGTCATCGAAGTAGATCCGTGTCCCGTCGAGCGGCCTCCGCTCGTACATCGTCACGGTCCCGGTCCCGCCCGGCTGCGGGTTCGGAACCGACGCCAACTCGATCGTGTCCCGGTAGGCGCCCTGCGGCGCGATCCAGATGTTCGTCTGGCCGACCGGGTTCTTGTAATACGCCGCGCTCCCGTCCGCCCCGACGAGCAGCAGCCCGTTGTTCGGCTGGTTGGGATGCAGCTCGGCGATCCCCGCCACGGCCCAGCCCGCACCATATGGGCTGTCTCGCCGGTTCACGACGATCAACTCGGACGTCGGCAACGGCGTGGATTTGGGTACCGCTCCGAAGTATGCCCGCACCGTCAGATCGTACTCGTAGACACCTGTCGCGAGGCCGGCCTGTTCCGCGTTGAATCCAACCGCTACGCGTTTGACCGTGCCCAAGTCCGGCAACTCGTCTCCGGGATAGGAATGGGTATGCGTGGCCTGGCCTACGCTGAGTTCGACCCTGAAGCTATCAGGCTGGGCGACCGAATCCCGCCACACGTTCGCCATCACGATCGGATAGGGCGTGGCCGTTCCGCTGTTGTAGATAAGCGAGAGCGTGCGGTCCCTGCCGAGCGTCCGGTACGCAGGCATCGCGTGGACCGCGAGCAGCTCACCGCACTGGAACGCGGCGCCCGGCCCAGCGTCTGACGTTACGCAAGCGCTACGCGCGTGCAAGTCCCCCGGATTCATCCCGATGTCTGCTGAGAGCGGTGCCTCGGGTGGCGGCACAGGAGCGCCCGTGACCGTGACGTCGTAGGTGCCCCAGTCTTGATCGCAGAACTTGATACAGCCTTGCTCCTTGATCAGCAGCTTGATCTCGCCCGTACCAGCGCCGCCAGCCGTGTAGGTAACCGTAATGGTTGCAACCGCCTCTGGCTGAGGGAGCAGGAAGCCGTCGATCTCCGTGATGTCGGGAACGCACGCGGTGATCTGACCCGTAGGCGTGCAGGTCACGTCGTAGAAGGCCGCTGTCGTGGGCGCGACAACGAACATCTCGAACGTCACCGTACCTGTCGAGCCACCGTTCACCGTGACTGGCTCCTGATCCGGCGTCACCGAAATGTTCGCCGCTGGCTCGGCGACCGACCCTTCGAAGCCCGGTTCATTGGCCACCACGGCCAACTCCGAGGCGGGCGCCTCTTCTGTCAGCGTCGCGCGTGCGAGGGAGAACAACGAGACCAGCAGGACCAGCGCGAACCGCATAGCCACGGGACGGCTCCTTCAGTGCAGGTGGACTGGACGACGCTCGCGTGGCAGGCGACGCCCTTCTTCGCTCCACCTACTTATCTATTGGGGAGGAACCACTCGGGGGGAGGACCGATCGTACCAAAATCGGGGCCGATCGTACCGAAAGGTCGACCTAGCGTCCGCAAGGGCGGATTCTGCGCGTTTTATCCCGTCACGCGCGCGATTTCGTGAGGGGTGGTGAGGCCCTTTCTGACGAACTCGACCGCCGCGTCCTTCAGCAGCCTCATCCCCGCTCTGACGGCTTGATCACGGATGGCCATTGCGGGCGCACCGTGACCGAACTGCGTGCGCGCGTGATCGGACATTGAGAGCAGCGCGTATGCGCCAGTGCGACCGCGGTATCCCGTGCCCCGGCACTCGGTGCAGCCGGCTCCGCGCTTGACTCGTTCTAGGCGCGTCCCGTTTGCCTCGGCCCAGCTCACTTCTGACTCGCTCGGAGCTGTCCAGCGTCCGCACTCGGCGCAGGTGAGTCGGACCAGGCGCTGCGCCAGCACTGCTTGCACGGTGCTCGCGACCAGGTACGGCTCCACACCGAGATCGACCAGCCGAGTGAGCGCGCCGGCCGCGTCGTTCGTATGAAGCGTGGACAGCACCAGGTGGCCCGTCAGCGCGGCATGGATGGCGATCTCGGCGGTCTCCAGGTCCCGAATCTCTCCCACCAGCATTACGTCGGGGTCCTGGCGTAGCAGGGCGCGCAGCGCGGACGCGAAGGTGAGGCCGATGCGCGGCTTTATGGAGACCTGCACGGCGCCGGGCAGCTCGTACTCCACCGGGTCCTCGACCGTAAGAATCTTCTCCGTTCCCGAGCGGATGTGATCGAGCGCGGCGTAGAGGGTCGTGGTCTTTCCCGAGCCCGTGGGGCCGGTGACAAGGACGATCCCGTGAGATCTGGAGGCCGCGGACAGGAACTGGTCCCGGATGTCAGCGGGCATGCCCAACTCGTCGATGCCCAGACGCGCCGTGGCGGAGCCGAGCAACCGGAGAACGACGCTCTCGCCGTGCAGAGACGGCAGGGTGCTGACGCGCACATCGAGTTGCCGACCCGACACCGCTAGCCGAATCCGTCCGTCCTGCGGGAGCCTCCGTTCCGCGATGTCCAGTTCCGCCATGATTCTCAGGCGGCTTACGATGGCCGCCGCCATTCCCGCCGGTGGAGATGGGGCGTCGAGCAACACGCCGTCGACGCGGAGATTCCCTTCCCCCCTCTCGGACTCAAACGCGGTGACATCATAGAAGAGCATTTCCGGTCCGGGGGCGGTACCGAGGTGTCCTGCGCAACGTGGGGGGCTGAGTTCCGACGCCTAAGCCTGTCGGCGACCGCGCCGTTGTTCGAACAGACGCAGGGGGGCCCGTTGAGCGGGGCCCACCGCAGAGACCTCCCCGACAGTCGCGGACGCATGACCGTGTGGGACGTGGACATGAAAGACCTCCGTGGCCGTCTCGTTCGCGGTGGCGGCGGTTGGTGCTTCTTCTCCGCGGACAACCCTGAACGGAAGGACTGGGTCAGTCAGCAGACTGTCGAGAAGGTCTTCCGGGCGGTGCGGCGGGCCACCTGCCCGATCGCGCGCGCAGCGATGCGTCTGGTTGAAAGGGCCGGCGAGCGAACCTACTACGTGGCCACCGCGCCCCTCGAGCTGAGCACGGTCAACGTTCGGACGGGCGATGTCCTTCTGGCCGTTCGAGACTATGACGACAGGCCGGAGGGGGTGTCGGGAGCCTGCTTCCCGCTGACGCTTGAGGACTACGAAGCCCTGCGCGCCCACTACGACGGCCTGGACTTTCACGGACGGCTGCCGCTTGACGCGCTTTGGCGGGGCGCGGCCCGCGGGGGCGCGATAAGAATCATCCGGACCCGGCAGTCGTGGGGGCTACGCCGGAGCCAGTGGCAGACCCGCCTCTACGTGCTGCGCGGCGTCCACGCCTCACCGGTGCAGCCGATCGAAGCCAGCAGCGACCAGCATGCTATCTTCGAACTCATCCTCGAATCGGGCGGCAGGATGCCGCAGGAGTCCTAGCATGGCCAGGAAGAAGGAGCGGGTCTACACCCGCGACCGCGGCGGCGAGACGCGCTATTACGCCGACTTCCGCGACTACGCTCACGTGGGAGGCGGACGGGAGGCTCTCAAGGCCCCCGGGCTGACCCGGGCCACCGCGGACCCCGACAACGCGGCCATCCTCGCCGCTGCCCGCCTGGCGGAGCTCAAGGCGAAGGCGGAGCGGGTGGACCGCGGTCTGCGGCCCGACCCCGAACCCGACGAGCATCCGGGCGCCCTGCTCGCTTCGTACGCGTCCTACCATCTCCAGAAGAAGGTGGAGTCCGGGAAGTTCACGACGAAGTGGCTGGAGTCCGCGGAGCGGCACCTGCGCGCTGCGGTCGAGTTCTTCGGGGCCGACCGGGCGCTGGCCGAGATCGGCGTGAAGGACGTCCAGGCGTGGGCTAAGCGGCTCGCAGAGCTGCAGACGCGCTCGGGGAGGCCGCTGTCGCCGACTTCGCAGCGGAAGTACCTGAACAGCCTGAGCAACCTGTTCCGCCGCGCGGCGTCCGAGCACGAGACGACGAAAGTCCAGCCGGGCTACAACCCGGTGGGCGCGATGGTCGAGAAGCCGAGCGGCGTCACGACGACCGAAGCCCAATGGCTCGAGGTGCACGAGGGCGCTCTTCTCCTGGAGAGCGCCCGCACCTACCAGCCCGCTCCGGATGCCTCGGCCTTCGGCTTCCACCATGAGCTGATCGCCACCTTCCTGCTCACTGGCGGCCGGATGTCGGAGGTGCTTGGCCTCACGGCCGGCGACGTGAGCTTCGAGCGCGGAACCGTGACGTTCCGACCGAACGACCATCGCCGCCTAAAAACCAAGACCTCGCACCGACCGGTCCCGCTCTGGCCACAGCTCCGCGAGATCCTGTTGCCCTACGTCGAGGCGAGAGAGGTCGGGCCTGGCGCGCTGCTCTTCCCTGGCCGGAAGGGAGGAATGGTCCAGGAGCTCCGGAAGGCACTCGACACGATCGCGGGTCGGGCCGGCTGGGCCCCCGGGGAGATCCGCTCGAAGATGCTTAGGCACACCTACTGTACGGCCCGGCTCCAGACGCTCGACCGCGGCGCTCCGGTCTCCCCCTTCACCGTCACCCGCGAGATGGGCCACGGCGGCCGTGCGCTCGTCGACAAGGTCTACGGCCACCTCGGCCAGATGCGGCACCGCTCCGAGGTCGTGGAGTACCGCGTCGAGCAGTGGCAGGAAGAGCTGGGGAAGCGGCTGTCGGCGTTGCGGCTGGTGGCCGCGTGAAGCCCGGGCTCGCGTTCTTGGGGGGATTCGGGTTCGCTCTGGTTATTGGCCTTGTTTTGGGCGCCGATCTGATCCTAAAGGCGCAGATGGTTGGCGGGGTCCTTGAGATCCTGGGCGTCGGCCTGGTCGGTTTGGGACTCCGCGGCAAGCGCGAGGCCATCGCCCCGGAGACCTCCGTCTGGCGACGTCTAAGAAAATGGGCTCTCAGCCTGGTCCTTCGCGTCCGTTACCGCTTCGGGAAGAAGACACGGGTCAGCAATGCCGCAACCTCTCACGCCGAAGTCGTGCAGCGAGCCACGGTGTCCATCATCCACCCGATGGACCCGCAGGCGCCCATCGAGGAACAGGTCGCGGCGATAAGCAAGAACGTCACCGGGGCCTTTGCCAACCTGGAGCGGCACCAAAAGGAACTGGAGGCCACGGGCCGGAGGATCGCCTACGAAGAGAACGCCCGAAAGGCCGAGGTGGCGGAGGTTCAAGCGAAGATCTCTCGGCTCGCAGTCGGCGACCTCAACGTCGAATGGGTCGGCTTCTGGTGGGTCCTTGTTGGGCTGCTACTCGTCACTTTCCCGGGCCTGTTTGTCACCGTTTTTGACACCGCTTCGACTCTGCTGCGCTGACAGCAAAAGCCCCGCAATCGCCTAAAGCGTTGCGGGGCCTCTTCTTGCCCCCAAGCTGACGGCCGGACTCGAACCGGCGACCTGCCGCTTACAAGGCGGCTGCTCTACCAACTGAGCTACGTCAGCGCGTTCTTCTGCTACCCCGCCGGCACCGCGCCGGTCGGCTTCCAGCGCGGGCCCTGCGGCGTGTCCTCGACCACCAGACCGGCCGCCGCCAGTTCCTCACGGATGGCGTCGGCGGCGGCCCAGTCGCGCTGGGCGCGGGCGCGTTGGCGCGCCTCCAGGCGCTCGTCGGCCCAGGCCGCGACGTCGGGGTCCACGCCCGCCCCGCGGTCGGCGAGCTCGAACACGCCGAACACCTGGTCGAACGCGGCCAGCGCCGCCAGGCCGGCGGCGGCTCCCTCTTGGCGACCCCTGTCGAGCTCGGCGTTCGCCCGGCGCACGAAAGTGAACAGCGCGCCCAGCGCCGCGGGCGTGTTCAGGTCGTCCTCGAGCGCCGCCTCGAAGTCGCGGATGAACGCGGCCGCCGCGCCCGCCAAGTCCTCCGCGTCGGCGTCGCCCAGGCTAAGGAAACCGGTCCGCTCCTCGTCCGTCGTCGGCGCCAGCGGAGCCGCGATCTCGTCGCCAGACGCGTCCCCGGCTAAGCCCCGCAGCCGGTCGCGGAAGTCCAGCGCCCGGCGCAGCGCGGCCGACGCGTCGCTGAGCCCGTCGTAGCTGAAGCTCAGCTCGTTCCTGTAGTGCGCGCTCAGCAGAAGATAGCGGATGGCGGCGGGGTGGAAGCCCGCTTCCAGAACGTCGGCCAGCCCCACCACGTTGCCCACCGACTTGGACATCTTCTCGGTGTCCAGCAGGAGGTGCTTGGCGTGCATCCAGGTGCGCACGAAGGGCTGGCCGGTGGCGCCTTCCGACTGCGCTATCTCGTCTTCGTGGTGCGGGAAGACCAAGTCCTCGCCGCCGGTGTGGATGTCCAGCGTAGTGCCCAGCTCGGCCATGCTCATCGCGGAGCACTCCAGGTGCCATCCGGGCCGCCCCTCGCCCCACGGTGAGGGCCACGCGGCGCCCACCGCGCGGTCTGAGTCCTTGGCCGCCTTCCACAGCGCGAAGTCACGCGCGTCCTGCTTTTCGTAGCTATCTGACGCCACCCGCTCTCCGACCCGCACGTCGTCCAGCGGAATGCGCGAGAGCTTGCCGTAGCCCTCGAACGAACCGATGTCGTAGTAGACGGACCCGTCCGCTACGTAGGCGTGCCCCCGCTCTACGAGCTTCTCCACCAGCGCGACCATGTCCGGGATGTGGTCGGTCGCGCGCGGATAGGCGTCGGCGTCCCGCGCCCCCAGCGTGTCGAGCTCGGCGAAGAACCCATCGGCGTGGGGGGCGGTGTACTCGCCGATGCTGACGCCGCGCTCGGCCGCGAGATCGATGATGCGGTCGTCCACGTCGGTGACGTTCATGACCATGCGCACCTCGAACCCCTTCCACTCGAGCCACCGATGCAGCAGGTCGTTGAAGAGGAAGGTGCGGTAGTTGCCGATGTGCGGGAGCTGATAAACCGTGGGGCCGCACGCGTAGATGCCCACCCGACCCGGCCGCAGCGGCTCGAAGGGCTCCTGCGCGCGCTGCAGCGTGTTGTAGAAGCGGATCGCCATCGGCCTCTCAGTCGGTGTAGGTCAGGGGGCGGACTTGCTCGCCACGGAGGCTGTGCCCGCCGTGGCATCCCCGCCG
This sequence comes from Gemmatimonadota bacterium, assembly GCA_039715185.1. Lineage (NCBI taxonomy): Bacteria > Pseudomonadati > Gemmatimonadota > Gemmatimonadota bacterium. The sequence goes on along the minus strand of JBDLIA010000013.1, from coordinate 13,211 downwards.
GCCCCGTCCACCCCGGCGCCCATGTAGATCGTGCGGTGCGGGAACGGGATCTCTATGCCCTCGTCGTCGAAGCGGCGCTTGATACGGCGCCTGAACTCCCGCGCCACGTCCCACTGCCTGAGCGGGAGCGTCTTGAACGACACCCGCACGACCACCGCCGAGTCGCCCAGGTCCTGCACTCCCAGCACCTCCGGCTCTTCCAGGATGATCGCCGACCACTCAGCGTCGCGCCACAAACCGGTGCACTCGTCCTCGAGTACCTCGATGACCAGGTCGACATCTTCCTTGTAGGCGACGCCGATGTCCAGCACGGCCATCGACCAACCCTTGGTGAGGTTGGAGAGCAGCGTGATCTCCCCGTTGGGAATCACGTGCACCGTGCCATCAATGTCGCGCAGCACGGTCGTGCGCAGCGTGATCTTCTCGACCAGCCCGGTCGCAGCGCCGATGCGCACGTAGTCTCCAACGGCGAACTGCTCCTCGATCATCAAGAAGACCCCGGTGATCACGTCCTTCACCACCGACTGCGCGCCGAACGAGAACGCCAGGCCGGCCACGCCAGCGGTCGCCAGCAGGGGTCCGATCTCGATGAAGATTCCCAGCACCATCAGCAACGCCAGAGCGGCGATCACCACCGCGGACACGCTGTTCAGGAGGCTCGCGACGGTGCGCTTGCGCTGCTCGATGCGCCGCTTGAGTACGGGGTCGGCTTCATCGATATCGCGCTCGAGCCGTCGCGTGGCGAGCTTGATGAGCCGGAAGAAGACGAACGCGCCCAGCAGGATGACCGCCACGCGGACCGCGTCGGCTGCGGCCGCGTTCCAGTCGACCAACTCGCTCCACTGGATGGACCGAATGGCGTCGAGCACCCTAGCGCCCCCCCCTCACCCCAGCAGTCTGATCTCGGTCAGGCGCCAGCGACCGTCCTCCATCGTGAAGCCGAGGTAGACGACCCGGCGCTGCGGTCCGGGGGTGCCGTCCGCGCGGCTCTCCCACACCAGCTCGCCGAAGCCCCGCGGCGGAGAGCCCTCCACCACGCCCACCATGCCCGCCGACGCGCTGGCCCCGTCGCCGTCTCCCAGGAGACGCCGCAGCACCGCGGCGGCGCGCCGCTGCGACAGGGGCGACGAGCCGCCCCCGGGCAGTTGCAGGCGCACGCCCTCCTCGGCCACCTGGGCGACCACTCCGCCCGCGTCCCCGCGCTGCCAACTGCGCGCGATGGAAGCCACGGCAGACCGGAGAGACGCCTCGTCGGCGCCGCCGCCGGCCTGCGCCGCCAGCGTACCGGCGCCGCCGCCGGGCAGCGCTCCGGCCCACGGGACGGACGCAACGCCCAGCAGCGCGACGATCGCCGCGAGACCCGCGCGTCGCATCACGTTGCGACCCCTACCGCCAGCGAATCTGCGATCGCGAGGGCCGCCGCCACGGGGTCCGCGGCGGCGGTGACGGCGCGCCCGACCACCAGGTAGTCGGCCCCCGCCCGGACCGCCTCGTCCGGCGTCGCCACGCGGCGCTGGTCCTGCGCCGCCGCCCCGGCTGGGCGAATACCCGGCGTCACGATCCTGAACGCCGGGCCGCGCTCGGCGCGGACGCGCGCCGCCTCGGAGGCCCCGCACACCACGCCGGCCATCCCGGCGGCCGCGGCGTGGCCGGCCAGCCTGGACACTTCGTCGCCGGGCTCGGCCGCCTCGCGGCCCCACGCCTCGGCGGCCGCGCTCCCGGTCAGCGAGGTGAGCAGGGTCACCGCCACCACCTCGGTGGCCGACCCGTCGGCCGCGCTGGCGGCCGCGCGCATCATGTCGACCCCTCCGCTCGCGTGGACGGTGGTCAGGGCGACTCCGAGGTCCGCGGCGGCGCCCACCGCGCCCTGCACCGTGTTGGGAATGTCCAGGTACTTGAGGTCCAGGAACACGCTCTTGCCGCGCGCGTCGAGCTCGCGCACGAGCGGGGGGCCTTCGCCGGTAAACAGGCGCGCGCCCACCTTGTACCAGGACACGGCGGCGCCGAGCGCGTCGACCAGGTCGAGCGCCGCGCGTCCCCGCGCGTGGTCCAGAGCGACGATGATTTTGGCCATGCGGCGCCTCAGCCGTTCAAGCCCGTGCCGACCAATTCGCTGAACGTCACGCCCGCCGTCCGAACGTGCGTTTCGAGGCCGGACAATACCCGAGCCGCAGAGCGGGGGTCCGCGAAACTGGCGGTGCCGAGCTGCACCAGGGAGGCCCCCGCCAGCACGTACTGGAGCGCGTCCCGGGCCGTCCGGATGCCGCCCGCTCCGATCAGCGGGATGTCCACGCGGGAACGCGCGGTACGGACGGCGTGCACGCCGACGGGAAGAATGGCCGCACCGCTGACCCCTCCACTCCCCGCACCCAGCACCGGTCTCCGGGTCTCCAGGTCGTACAGCAGACCGGGCATCGTGTTGACCAGGGTGAGCCCGTCCGCGCCCTCGGCCTCGGCCACCGCGACCAGCTCGCCCAGGTCCGCAACGTTGGGCGGCATCTTCACGATCAGCGGTCGCCGGGTACGAGAGCGGCAGGAACCCACGACCTCAGCCAGCGAGCGCGCGTTGGCGCCGATCAGGCCACCGCCGTGGCGCACGTTGGGGCACGACACGTTCAGCTCGAAGCCCAGGAAGCCCGGGGCCGGATCGAGCGTCTCCACCACCTGGGGGAAATCATCGACGGCCAGGCCCGCGACGTTCACGAAGACCTGGGCGCGCCTGACGTTGGCGGCCACCCAGGGCAGCTTCTCGTCGCGGCAGCGCTCGGCTCCGACGTTGGCCAGCCCCACCGAGTTGAGCATTCCGTCCGCGAACTCGGCGACGCGCGGCGCGGGATTCCCCTCTCGCGCGTGCGGCGTCGTGCCCTTGAGCACGAACCCGCCGAGCGCGTCCAGGTCCAGCAGATCGGCCACCTCGCGGCCGTAGCCGCACGTACCGCTCGCCAGCAGAACGGGGTTCTGGAAGGTGGCGCCGAAGAGCTCCTGGGACAGAGCCGTCATGGAGCGGGCCGGAACCCTCCCAATCGCAGCGCGGCGGACTGTCCCGTTCCGCTTCCGCCCGTGTCCTCGTCGATGCTGTCGGGCGGCGGCGGGAAGAACGACGTATCGGCCTCGGCGGAGTCGGGCGTGAGGTCCACGTCGCCGCGCAGGATGGAGTCGACGCGCAACGTGTCGCGGCGGATGCACGCCGCGAGCGTGCTGTCGGCGAGCAGGCCCGCCTCGACGCTGAGGCTGTCCAGCAGCAAGCCGCACACGCTGGTGAGGCTGTCGAGCTCCACCGCGCCGCGGATGCTGTCCATCATGAGCACGGTCTGCAGCACGAGCCCGTCGCGGCGCTCCGCCTCCTCCCTGCCCCACTGACGGAATCCGGTCACCATGCGCCCGAGCTGGGTCTCGAGTTGCCCGTATCGCTCCGACTCCTGGCCGCGCGCGGCGGCCACGTACGGGTCGCCGGCGGCGCCGTCCAGGGCGGCGTCGATGCGCGCGCGCTCGGGCTCGGCCGGGTCCAACTGGGACGCCGCGAGGGCGGCCTTCATGGACCACGGGTCGCGCGGGTGGCGCTCGAGCTGCGCGAGGAATATGGAGCGCGCCACGCCGGGGGCTGCCAGCTCGTCCCGCGCGATCTCGCCGGCGGTGAACAGCGCCAGCGGCTGCCGGTTGTTCAGCCCCGTTTCGATGAGCACGCCGAGCATCTCGACTTCCTGAACGAGGACGCGGGCTGAGTTGAACGCGAGCGCGGGCAGCAGGATCGCGCGGATCTCGCGCAGATCATCCACGCGCGACGTGGTCGCCAGCATCCAGCGCGCGGCGCTCAGCCGGGCCTGGTTCGCGGCGGTCCCGGCGCCCAGCGAGGCCGACCGCCGGGCGTGCTCGATGGCGGCCACGGTATCGCCCGCCCCGGCCGCCAGCCGGGCGCGGGTCAGCGCCAGGGCTGAGCGGCGGTCGTCGGGCCAGGAGCTGGCCTCCAGCGGCTCGAGCAGGGCGGCCGCCACCTCGGGGCCCCACAGCGCCGCTGCGGAGTCGGCGAGCGCGAAAAGCGTGTCCGCCGACTCGTCCGCGAAGCCGCGCTCGACCAGCGCGCCGGTCGCCTCGCCGGCGCGGGCGACGTCGCCGGAAAGGGTCGCCATGCGGACCGCCTCGAGCCGGGCGTCTCGCTCGGCCCGACCGCCCTCGCCAGCGGCCTCGGCCACGTCCGACCAGCCGCCGTCCAGGTTCCCCGCTGCTACCTTCGCCCGGCCGCGCCACAGGAGCGCGAAGGCGCGCGTGTCGCGGCTGGCGTCCTCCGACGCGAGCGCGGCGTCCAGGTGTTCCCTGGCCGCCTCCAGGTCCTCCAGCCGCAACTCGGCGGCGCCGAGGTACATGGACGCCCCCGCGCGCATGGCGCCGTCCTCCGACACCGTGAGGAGTCGCCGCAGCGCGGCGCGTGCCTCGGGGTAGGCGCGCCGCTCGAAGTGAGCGCGCGCGAGGAGGTACAGGGCGTCGTCGGCCCAGCGCCCGGCGGGATCCTGCTCGAAGCTCTTGGCGGCTTTCTCCGCGCTACGCAGATATGTCTGGTCCGCGCGCGCGTGCTCACCCTGCGCGCGGTAACGCTCGGCATCGTCGAACTCCTGCCGGGCGTTGTAGAGCGCGTTGAAGTACGCGCAGCCGCCCAGCAGCGCCGCCATACCGAGCACGCGACCCCGCCGCACCAAGCGGCGGAGCGCTACCGCGGTGGTCATTCCGATTGCGCGACCCACAGGTGTTCGTGCCCCTTGAAGTAGGCATCGATCGCCTCCGCCACCGCCTCCGCCACGTCTGTCCGAAACCCGCCCTCGCCCAGGAGGCGCGCCTCCCGCGGGTTGGACAGGAACGCCGTCTCCACCAGCACGGCGGGCATCAGCGCGCCGACCAGGACGCGGAAGCTGGCCTGCTTGACGCCGCGATTCGGCCCCGGGTGCACCCCCGCCAGGTTCCGCTGGATCACCGCCGCCAGATCGTTGCTGGCGCGCTGATAGAAATCGTTCCTCAGGCTGGCGGCGATCTGGGCGATCGGGTCGACCTCCGCCGAGCCCTCGGCCTCGAACTGGGCGGCCGAGTTCTCCACCTCGGCGACCCGTCGTTCGTCCTCGGTACGGGCCTCCGAAAGAAAGAACGTCTCGAAGCCCCGAGCCGCGGACTGCCGGTGCGAATTGGCGTGGATCGAAACGAACATCGCCGCCGGCTCTTCGCCCTTCCAGGCGTTGGCCAGGCGCGGCCTGTCCGCCAGCGCGACGAGCGTGTCCGCCTCGCGGGTCATGTACACCGTGTACCCGCGCGACCGGAGCACCCTGCGCAGCTGGCGCGCGACCGCCAACGCGACGTCCTTCTCCCGCACCCCGGACGCGGACACCTTGCCGGCGTCGACGCCGCCGTGTCCCGGGTCCAGGACCACGATGCGACGTCCCGACGGCTCCGCGGCGACCGAACGCACGACCAGTTTTCCGTTGGGACCGGCGCCCAGCCAGCGCCCGTAGCGCGCCGGCAGCCAGTCCACGAAGAACGACCGCGGCAGGAAGAAAGCCTCGTCCCGCGCGTACGCGGGATAGGCGAGCTGGACCACCCCGCGCGGCGTCTCGAAGTACGTGGATGTGTCCTGGAACCTCAGCGTGTCGCCGAACAGCACCAGCGTCGCCCCATCGTCCTGGCGCGTGACGCTCCCGCCCACTCCTTCCAGGACACGCAGGTCGTACGCGGCCCACCCGCGGTGTCGCGCCAGCGCGGCGCTGATGGTCCGCGCCCCGCGGGTCATGACGAGCGCCCCGGTCTGGGCCTTCGCCGGTGACACCGCTCCCATCGAGGCGAACGCCAGAGCGCCCACCACCACCCATCCCCTCCCCCTCATCGCCCCCTCCGCATTGCCCGTTCCATCTCCCGATCCGCCGCCCGCTGCTTCAAATCCTCGCGCCGGTCGTGCAGCTTCTTCCCGCGCGCGAGCGCGAGCGTCAGCTTGGCCAGCCCGCGGCGGAAGTACAGGTCCAACGGTACCAGGGTCAACCCTTTCTCCTGCGTGGCGCCTAACAGGCGCCGGATCTCTCGCTTCTGCAGAAGCAGTTTGCGCGGACGTGTAGGGTCCGCGTTCCACGGTCCGGCGGGATCGTACGGGGTCACGTGCGCCCCGTGTAGCCAGACCTCGCCCCGATCCACGCGCGCGAACGACTCCGCTATGCTCACCTTGCCCGCGCGCAGGGATTTCACCTCCGGACCGGTCAGGACCAAACCCGCCTCGAACCGGTCCAGGATGTGATAGTCGCGCAACGCGCGTTTGTTTCGCGCGACAACCTTCTTTCCGTCGGCCCCGCCGGACTTGCTCATCCCAGTCGTTCCTTCTGCCGGCGCCGCGTGCGCCGCTGCATCGCCACCTGAGCCACCTCTCCGCCGAGCACGAACACCACGGAGCTGTAGTAGATCCACAGGATGAGCACGAACAGGAAGGCCACCGACCCGTACGCGGAGGCGTACGACGCCACGTTGGTCGCGTACCACCCGAACGCGCTGCGCAGCGCCTGGAACGCGATCGCCGCGAACGTCGCCGCGATGAGCGAGGTGCGCCACTGGGGGCGGCGCGCGGGCAGGAAATGATACGTGAGCAGGAAGACCGTCCACAGGACCGTAAAGGCCGCGGCCTGGCCCAGAAAGACCTGCGTTCCGGCCGGGAACCCCGGCTCCAGCCCCAGCGCGTGGAAGCCGTTCTTCGCGACGATCTGGAGGGCGAGGGAGCCGAGCACGCTGACGGTGAACAGCGTGCCCGCGGTGAGCACCATCTTCAGGTCGAACAGCTTGCCGCGGACGATGCCCCGGTCGTAGTGGATATCGAAGATCTCGCGCAGCACCGTGCGCAGGGTGCCGACCAGCCTGGTGGCGACCCACGCGAGCACCAGGGTGCCGAGCCCCAGGAATCCGGCGCTGTTGTCGACTATCGCCCCGAGCACGTCGAGCAACTGGCCCTGCGCCTCCAGTTGCTCGCCGAGGGCGGGCAGCGTGCGGCGGACGTAGTCGAGGACGAGCGCGGCCGAGTCCACGCCGCGCGCGCGCAGCACGGTGCCCGCCATGCCGAGGACCGCGAGCACGAGCGGCACGAACGCCACGAGAAGGTTGAACGCGATGGCACCGGCGAGGAAGAAGATGTTGTCTTCCCCGGCCTTGCGGTACAGTCGGCGCGCGAAGTCCCAGATCGCCCGCCACGCCGCCGCCAGCCCCCTGTCGCTCGGCCCCATGCCCTCCTCCCCCTGCCCGGGCGGTCGCGCCTTTCCCCGCCTCCCCTCAGTCGCCTGGACGACCGTCCGAGCCGTTGCTCGACGCCGGCGCGCCCGCGACCCGCTCGCGAGCCTCCTCGAACTGATCCATGAGCGCTTCCTGCGCCTCCCGCGCGCGTGCGCTCAGCCGCTCCAGCAGCGCCTCGACCTCGGCGCGTAGCCTGCCACGCGCCTCTTCCCCGCGGTAAGGGGCGTACAGCAGCGCTACCGTGGCGCCGGCCACCAGGCCCTTCAAGAAAGACGTCATGTCTTGGCCCCGACTTTCTTCTTTTTGCGTTTGGGTCCTCCGGCCTCGGCGCCGATGGAGTCGGCGAGCCGGGCTCTTACCTCGGACTCATCGATGCCGAGGATGGTGGCTGTCTTCTTCGCGTCGCCGCAGCACAGCGCGAAGGTCTTGATCGTCAGCAGGCGGACCGCCTCGTCCTCGCTCGTCCCCACCGCCACGCGCAGCTCGCGCTCGTTCAGGGCGCGATGATGCGGGTGCAGGTCGGCGGCCGAGATCATCTCTGCGCGCGCCAGGATGACGGCGCGCTCCACCGCGTTCCTGAGCTCACGCACGTTGCCCGGCCACGAGTACGTCGACAGGTACTCGAGGGCGTTCGACTCGAAGCCCCGGACCCTGTTCTTGCCGTGGGCCTCGGCGAAGCCGCGCAGGAATTCCTCGGCCAACAGCATGACGTCGTTGCCGCGGTCGCGCAGAGGAGGCAGAAACAGAGGGATCACGGCGAGCCGGTGGTACAGGTCTTCGCGCAACTCCCCCGACTCCAACGCATCCTCGACGTCCCGGTTGGTCGCGGCGATGACGCGGATGTCCACGGTGACCTCTTTCTTGCCACCGAGGCGCCGGAAGCATTGCTGCTCCAGCGCGCGCAGGAACTTGACCTGGACGTCGGGCTCCATCTCGGCGACCTCGTCCAGGAAGAGCGTGCCCCCATCGGCCAACTCGAACGCACCCGCCTTTTCGCCCACGGCTCCCGTGAAGGCCCCCTTTTCGTGCCCGAACAGCTCGTTCTCCAGTATCTCGCGGGGGAACGCTCCGCAGTTCAAGGCGACGAAGGCGGCCTTCTTGCGCGACGATTTCTGGTGGATCGCGCGCGCGACGAGCTCCTTGCCGGTGCCGCTTTCGCCCATGATCAGGACGCTCGCCAGAGACGGGGCGACCGCCTCGATGGTCGCAAAGACCTCCAGCATCTCCTCCGACTGGCCGATCATGTCCCCGAAGCGACTGAGCCCCTCGAGCTGCTTGCGCAGCGCGCGGTTCGCGTTCTTTACCTCGTAGGTCTCCAAGGCCTTGGGGATGAGCGCCTTCAGACGCTCCAGGTCGAGCGGCTTGGTGAGATAGTCGTAGGCGCCCTCGCGCATGGCCTCGACGGCCGACGCCACGGTCCCTTTCCCGGTGATGATGATGATCTCGCTGGAGAGCGCCTGCTCGCGCATGCGCGCGAACAGCTCCAGGCCGTTCAGCTTCGGCATGTTCAGGTCGGCCAGGACCAGGCCGAAGTCTCCCGACCGGATCTTCTCCCAGGCCTCCTCGCCGTTGGTGGCCATGTCGGTGTCGTAGCCCTCCTCGGCGAGGAGGATCTTCAAGCCCTCCGCGACGGGGCGCTCGTCGTCGGCGATGAGAAGCTTTGGTTGCGCCATCCGGGATTCGTGTTGGGTGGACCTACGCGCCGACTGTCGTGCACGCGTGCCGGCCCGAGAGACGAGGCTGTCGATATCGGCGAGGCCAAAGGTAGCCCGCCGCGAAAGCGGGGGTCAAGCGCCGCTGTGGGCGGCCAAAAATACTGTGGATGACCAACTTACGGGGCTCTGGTCGGGCACCGCCCCGATCTCCATGCCGCCGCGCGCGGCGACCCGGCGCACGAGTTCGTGCAGAGCCACATCGGGCGTCGCCGTACCGGGCGACGACCGCGCGGCGGCCGTAGCCGACACTTCGACCCCAATCGGTGGGCCGACGGCGCGCACGTGGATGCCGCCGCCGCTGGATCCGCCAAGGGAGTCCACCGCGCTGGCGACGAGGCCGACCAGGGCGTGGCGCAGGGGGTCGGCGGAGACCTGCACGACCGTGCCCGGCCCTGCCGGCGTCCAGCGAAAACCCACGCCGGCCGCGCCGGCCTGGGCGGCCAGCAGCGGCAGCACCGATTCCACCACCCGATCGAGCTCGATGGCCTCGTCGTACCGCACCCCGTCGCCGAGCAGCTGCAGCAGGCCCTCCACCACGCCGTGCACGCGCCGGACCTGTTCGGCGACCACGTCGAGGCGCTCGAGGGCCTGGTCGGCCAGTCCGTCGGCGATGCGGCGGCGCACCAATTCCAGATTGATCACCGTGGCGTGGACCGGATTCTTCAGCTCGTGTCCGATGTCGCCGGCCACGCGCGCGACCAGCCTCTGCCAGTCCGCCAGCGCGACGTCCTGATCGTGGGCGTTCCCTCCGGCGCCGCCGTCCCCCGCCCGGCCCACCGCTCAACCCTCCGCGTCCGGCACCGGCACGACGAGGCCGTCGTGGGCCGGCCGCACCGAGTCGGGCAGGCTCTCGCACAGCGCTGCGTGCCCCACGCGGTGGGTGAGGTGCGTGAGGTAGGTCACGCGGGCGCCGACGCGCTCGGCCACCTCGACCGCGCGCTCGACGTTGAGGTGCGCCGGGTGGGGGGGGCCGTACCAGAGCGCGCACAGGACCAGGATCTCGACCCCGTCCAGCGCGCCGATGACGGACTCCGGCACGTCCTGCGCGTCGGGGAGGTAGCCCAGCGCACCGACCCGGAAGCCGGCGGTTTCCATCTCTCCGTGCGGAAGCGCGAGCGGGGTGATGGTCAGACCCGCCACGCGCACGTCCTCGCCCTCCGGGATGGATTCGAGGGCCAGCCACGGCCTGGCGCGCCCGCGCGGCTGCCCCTCGCCGAACACGTAGCCAAAGCGCTCGCGCAGCATCGCCGCCCCGTCCGAGTTGGCGAACGCCGGTAGCGGCGCGCCGCGGCGCGCGGTCATGGCGCGCAGGTCGTCGATGCCGTGGGTGTGGTCGGCGTGGCCGTGCGTGAACCACACGGCGTCGACGCCGTGAACGCCGGCGCGCAGGAGCTGAAGCCGCAGCTCGGGCGGCGTGTCGACCAGCACGCTGCCCTCGGGGCCCTCCAGCAGCGCACCGTGACGAGTGCGCCGGTCGCGCGGGTCGTCGGAAGTGCAGCGAGCGCAGTCGCACCCCACGACCGGGATTCCGAAGGATGTCCCGGTTCCCAGAAACGTCAGCCTCAAACGACCTCGACGCGCATCATGTTCGTTGTCCCCGGCACGTTGAAGGGGATCCCGGCCGTGACGATCACCCTGTCACCCGGCCTCGCGATCTCCTTGTCCACCAGCTCGGCGCGCGCCACTCGCATCATGCCTTCGTAGGAATGATCGTCCTGCACCCACACGGGATCCACACCCCAGACCAGCGCCAACTGGCGGTACGTCGCGTCCCTTTCGCACACGGCCAGGATGGGTACCGGAGGTCGGTAGCTGGATACCAGGCGGGCGGTAGCCCCCGAGGTCGTGAGCGTGACCACCGCCGGAGCCCCCAGGAGGCGAACCGCTTCCACGGTCGCGGCGGCTATGGCGTGCTCGGTGGGGGTGGCGCCGGTACGCAGATGCCCCAGCACCGGGATGTCGTATTTGGGCCCCTCGGCGAACGCGTGCGAGCGCTCGATCTCGCCGGCGATCCGGACCATCGCCTCGACGGCCAGCCGGGGGTTCTGGCCGATGGCCGTTTCGCCCGAAAGCATCACGGCGTCGGTCCCGTCGAACAGCGCGTTGGCGACGTCGCTGGCCTCCGCGCGGGTAGGCCTGGCCGCCGAGATCATGGACTCGAGCATCTGGGTCGCGGTGATCACGGGGCACCCGTGCAGATTGGCGAACTGGACGATGCGCTTCTGCGCCAGCGGTACCTGCTCGAAGGGGAGCTCTACGCCCAGGTCGCCCCGGGCCACCATCACCGCGTCCGTCGCCTCCAGGATCGCCTCGAGGTTCTCGAGCGCGATGTCCTTCTCGATCTTGGCCACCACCATCACGTCCACCGGCACGCGCTTCTTCAGGTCGCGCACGTCATCCGGGCGCTGCACGAAGGATAGCCCGATGTACTCCACGCCGGCGGAGATCGCCCACTCGAGGTCCTCCAGATCCTTCTCGGTCAGGGACGGCGCGGCGACCCGAATGCCGGGCAGGTTGATGCCCTTGTTGGAGTGCAGCAGGCCGCCGCGCTCCACGCGGGCGACGACCTTCGGAGGCGCGCTCTCGATGACCTCCAACTCCATCGCCCCGTCGTCGACGAGGATCCGGTCGCCGGGCCCGACGTCCCCGGCCAGCTCCGCGTAGGTGGTGGGGATGTCGTCGCCCTCGGCCGCCGCCTGGGGAGCCAGCGCCACCTCCTCACCGGCGTCGAGCTGCCTGGGCTCGGGCAACTCGCCCGTGCGGATCTTGGGCCCGGCCAGATCGACCAGGATGGCCACCGGACGCCCCTCCTCCGATGCCGCGGCGCGCGCGTTTTCGACGGTCGCGCTGTGGTCCTCGCGCGTGCCGTGGGCGCAGTTGATGCGAACCACGTTGACGCCGGCCCGGACGAGCTCCAGCACGCCCGCGGGGCCCGAGCTGGCAGGCCCGATAGTCGCGACAACCTTGGTAAGCACAGGCCTTCCACCCTTTCTACCGACCGGCGTTCCCGATGGCCGTCCGTTGGAGGCCGCAATCTACCATCGCCGCCAACCCTTTGCTGGCGCAGGCAGCCCACCATTCCCCCGGCGGTGTCTCGACCTTAGAATTAGGCGACGGCGGCCGGGGCCGCCTGGCGCTGGGGGGATCCGGGGAGGATGAAGGGTATGCGCTACATCGATAGCGACCGGGAGCTTCGTGCCCTCGTGGACGAGTTCTTCGGTCGGCCGGTCATTGCCGTGGACACGGAGGCGGCCGGCTACCACCGATACCTCGACCGCGTGTGCCTCGTTCAGCTCACGGCCGACGAGGATACCGCCATTATCGACGCGCTCGCCGTCGATTCCCTGCAGCCCCTCTCCTCTCTTCTGTCGGACCCCGAAACCGAGATCGTATTCCACGACGCGGACTACGACCTTCGCTTGCTGGATCGCGACCACAAGCTGCGCGTGGCGCGCCTCTTCGACACCAAGGTGGCGGCGCAATTCCTGGGCGACCGCCAGATCGGGTTGTCCAATCTGCTGGACGAGCAACTGGGTGTACTCGTGGAGAAGAAGTATCAGCGCGCCGACTGGGCGCGCCGCCCCCTGCCCCAGGAGATGCTGGAGTACGCGGCGGAGGACACGCGCCACCTACCCAACCTGCGGCGACGCCTGTGCGCGCGCCTCGAGGAGGCCGGCAGGCTCGAGTGGGCGCTCGAGGAGTTCGAGCTCGTCCGGCGCACGCGCCACGAGGAGAACGGTGCGGTACCCGCGTTCCTCAGGCTGAAAGGGGCGCGGGATTTCACGCCCCGCCAGCTCGCGGTGCTCCGCGAGGTGCACGACTGGCGCGAAGAAGAGGGCCGGCGGCGGGACCGCGCCACGTTCAGGGTGATGTCGCGTGAAGCGCTCATGGAGATCGCGCGCGCCGGTCCGCGCGATGGGTCGTCGCTCGGAGCGATAAAGGGCGTATCGCCCCGCCTGGCGGGTTCTCCGGCGGGCCGCGCGCTGATGGAGGCCGTCCGGCGCGGGCAGGCGACGTCCGACCTGCCCAGTCCGCCGCCTCGCGGAAAGCGACGCGCGCGGCCCACCGCCTCGGAGGACGCGCGCGCGGAGCGCATCCGCGTCGTACGCGACGAGGCCGCCGAGCGCTTGGACCTCGAGCGCGGATTCCTGCTTCCCAAATGGCTCATCGAGCGCATCGCCTCTGCCGCGCCGCTCGACCGGGAGGAGTTGCTGCGGGTGCCGGACGTGCGCCGCTGGCAGGTGGACGCGCTAGGCG